>CAZUAD010000077.1:950-6484 GCA_964618155.1 uncultured Desulfurococcaceae archaeon | reverse complement strand
TCGTTAAGGTGGGACACCGTGGGTAAGGGTCAGGAACACCCATTAATTAGGGTGATGAGGGCGGTAAGTAGGGGTGATAAGGAGATAGTCGTTAGTTACCCTTATGACCCATCATTAATAGAGCTAGTGAGTAAGTACCTTAGTAGAGCAGGGTATAAGATAGTTAGCATATTACGTTCTAATGGTGAAGTAAAGATTAAGGCTTTTAGCTTATCTTAGATAGAGGCCTTCACCTAATCCATGTTTAATCCTTCAACACTTCTTAGGTATGTAGCGTATACAGCCTTAGCCGCTTCCTTAATACCTCTTACTTCATCCTCGCTTAACATATCTAATAGCCTTAGACCTAACGATCTACCTACGACTGTAGGTACGCTCACAAACACCTCCTCCTTTAACTCATTAAACCTCATTGGTGTAGCAATACTTAATATTACGTTTAAGTTTAATACTATGGCCTTAACTATATCAGTAAATGCCTCCGCAGGGCCGTAACGAGTTGCGCCGCTTGCATCTATTATGAACTCTGAGATCTTCTTGACGTAATTTTCAATTTCATATTTATTGAAGTCCTTTCTTCCCATACTTCTTAAATACTCGCTAAGATTTAAGCCCCTGATCTTAACTGTAGACCATAGTATTACGGCAGCTTCACCATGCTCTCCTCCGACATAACCTACTACATCCTTAGATCTTACCCTCAATACCTCAGATAGCTTAGATCTAAACCTAAGGGTTTCTAAGTGAGTTCCTGTACTTATGACGAAGTCGCATTTCGATATCTTCTTGAATAATGTTGCCATAGCATCAACAGGGTTAGTAACTACTATGTACTTAGCTCCTGGATTATTAGGAGGTACTACCTCAGCTATGAACTTAATTATTTCGGCATTCTTCCTAGCTAAATCCCTTCTACTAATCCTCTCCCCAGGTCTTCTTGGATAACCTGCTGAAATTATGATTAAGTCAGCACCACTTAACTCTTCATCCTTCTCATACCAATTAATTTTAACATCACATTTAATGCTAGCATTAGCATGTTTAAGTTCCTCAGCTATAGCTTTAGCAAGACCTGGCTTTATATCAACAAGTGAAAGCTCTTCAGCAAGACACTCTTTAACTAACGAATAAGCCGTAGCACTACCAACATTACCCGTACCAATTACTGCTACATGGAAACCCACGACAACAACCCAAATCTACTACGTCATGAAGTAGATAAGCTTAGCTCTAGACATAGGTATTTCCCTAAGTCAGAGCTTGATAAATTAATGATTAAATGTCATAGATATCAATGCGTAATATGGCTCTTCAAGGTTTAAGTGTGGAACTATGTGGACGCTTAGTCTAATGCTATTTAGTTATTGAGTATGAATGCTATGAAGTAATCCTCTTAGCAACTTCATCTACAAACTTCTTTACCTCTTCAAGGGTTCTCCTAACATCATCTTCCATGCACCAACCTTCATAAAAACATGTATGCATACCATTGGCACTCATCCATACATTAAACACCCATGCACCAATTTCCTTTTCTAGTTTCTTTCTGTATTCCCATAATTCTCTATAACTACTCAACCGCCTACCTTCTCTCCATTCAGCATAAGCTTTAACTGTTAATGCGGTAGCACTCCATAGCTTTTCAGCTGCTTGACTTAAATCACCTTCCTTAAGTTCATCCTGTACCTGCTCCAAGAGATTCTTAGCAGCTTCAATGTATCCTCTAGCCCTCTCCTTAGAGTCAAGATCTTGGAGAATTAGCTCAAGGATGTACTCTTCAAGACTTAACCCTGCCTTTTCCGCCTTTCGCTTTAAATTCTCGATGGCATTAGGGGTAAGCTTAATGGTGACACTAACCATTTCAATCATCATTAAAGCACCTAAGTTGTACATATTATGGAATGAATTAAGCCTTACTTTAGGATTTTTTAGAGTAATAGTATGACGATATTTATTAAATCATATATAGCTTAAAGAAAGCACTCATATATCCTATTTCATAGTTCTAATCAATATTTAAGGGTTTGTCCTGTTAGTAACTCATGATATCGTATGTACGAGGATAGTATTCGTAAGAGGATAATGAAATTGCTTGAGGAGAGTGCAACACCTTTAACTGCAAGGCACATTATTGATTACTTAGGGTTAGATATAGAGCCTAAGGATGTTTATGAGCATTTGAGGCATATAGCCAAGACTATTAGAAGGGTTAGTGGTGGTAGGAAGGTACTTGTCATGCGTCCACCTATATGCCGTAGTTGTGGTTATGTATTTAAGGACTTGGATAGACCTAGAAAGCCTAGTAGGTGTCCTAGATGTAAATCTGAGTGGATTGAACCACCAGCTTTTAAGATAATTGAGAAGTAGTTAGTGAGTGTAACTCAATGAGTAGTAGGTGGTTTGAACTAGCATTAAAACTTCACAAGGTTTATGGAGGGAAGATTGAGGTAATACCTAAGGTACCTATAAGAGATTTGAGAGACTTCGCGATATGGTATACGCCAGGTGTTGCTGCTCCCTCTAAGTACATTAAAGATGCTGGCCCCGATGAATCATTTAACTTAAGTACTAGATGGAATTTAGTAGCGGTCGTTAGTGATGGATCCAGGGTGTTAGGGTTAGGAGATGTTGGTCCTGAAGCCGCATTACCCGTAATGGAGGGTAAGGCTCTTCTCTTTAAGTATCTAGGCGGAGTAGACGCTATACCTTTGGTAGTTAGAGCTAGGGAGCCTGAGGAGTTCATTAGGTTAGTTAAGGCTCTTGAGCCTAGCTTTGGAGGTATTAACTTAGAGGACATAGCAAGTCCTAAATGCTTTTACATACTCGATAGGTTAAGGAGTGAATTAAACATACCTGTATGGCATGACGATCAACAAGGAACTGCAATGGTGGTACTAGCAGGCTTAATAAACGCGTTTAAATTGGTTGGGAAGGATCTTAGAAGGGCTAGGATTACCTTAATAGGTCTAGGTGCAGCTAACTATTCCGTATTAAGATACTTAGAGGTTTATGGTGTTGACTTAGGTAATGTAATCGTTGTTGAGAAACCAGGCATAGGTATCCTTAGCAGGTGTCACCCACAGCTTGATATGTTTAAGGATGCCATGCCGCACTGGTATGAAGCTTCACTTAAGACTAATAAGGACTGTATTGAAGGAGGAATTCCTGAAGCGTTAAGAGGTGCTGATGCTGTAATAGCTGCTTCAAGACCTGGACCAGGAATCATTAAGGGTGAATGGATTAAGTTGATGGCTGATAAACCCATAGTATTCGCCTTAGCTAATCCTGTACCTGAGATATTACCTGAGGAGGCTATGAAGTATGGAGCATACATAGTAGCTACGGGTAGATCTGATTATCCTAACCAAGTAAATAACTCACTTGGGTTTCCAGCTATATTCAGGGGTGCTTTAACTGTCAGGGCTAAAAAGATAAGCGATGGTATGTGTATTGAGGGCGCTAAGGCATTAGCTAGGTATGCTGAGGTTAGGGGGCTTAAGAGGGACTACATATTACCTAAAATGAGTGAAATCAGGGCATACGTAGAGGTAGCTATCGCTGTAGCTAAGAGGGCGATAAATGAAGGACAAGCTAGAAGGAAACTATCTGAAGGTGAGCTTGAAGAAGAGGTAAGTAACTTAATAATTAGGACTAGAAATATACTTAGCACCTTGATGAATAGTGGAATTATTCCTTACTACAATATTACATGATCCTAAGGTAATATCATGGATAGGAGGAAAGTACTATGTATGCTCATTCTAACTACATTATACTTCATGTCATTAAGTCTCATCGCAACGGTTATAGCTAGGTATAGTCGAGATTTAGGAGTTAGTATTGAGACTACAGGACTGCTTTGGTCAATTCTCTTCATAACAGCACTTATATTAAGACCCTTAGTTGGCTATCTAGCTGACAGATTTGGGGCTTTTAAGATATTACTTTTAGGTGTCTTAACTCTCTCCGCCTCATCTCTCTTATATGCCATGGGGACATTTCTTTACTTAGTATTTGGTAGAGTAGTTCAAGGCGTAAGTGCGGCATTCTTTATATCTCCCTCGATCGCTGCTACAGCCATTCTAGCAGGTAATCAAGCAGGTATGGTGCTAGGCTTAAGATCAGCGCTAATATCGCTTAGTAGAGTCATTGCACCACCTATAGCGGGTTTCATATACGATACCCTAGGCGGTAAGGTCGTATTCATAGCATCGTTTATTACTTCATTACCCCTAATCTTAATCTTAGCCGTATTGTCTGGAAAGGATATGAGAAATGTTAGGGTAGATGGTAGTGGTAGTGATAATGCTGGAAATGTTAAGTGGAGTAGTGTTATCTCTAGGGAGCTCATTTTGATGGTCTTCGTAGGCGTCATGATGGGTTCATCGTTCATGACCTTAACGAGTCTAGTTCAGATGCACTATAGAGATCTAGGATATGCTGCTAAAGTATTTGGCGCATTTTACATGGCCTTATCGCTAATAGGCTTAATTACAAGGCTTACCTCAGGCAAACTCATCTCTAAGTATAGGCCTGAGTTAGTATCACTAACTGGCTTCATATTTCAAGGTATTGGGGCATCACTATTGGCGTTATTTTACATTGAGCCTTACTCTTACATAGCAGCGACGATATATGGTTTTGGTATAGGCCTTATAATACCAGCTAATCAATTTAAAGTAATTTCTATAGCCCCCAAAGGTGGTGAAAATAGAGCTATCGCTTTATTAAACATGGGCTTTGATGGTGGTGCTTTCATAGGTCCCATAGTGTATAGCTATGTTGCTTCAGTATATGGTTATGTGAAATCATACATATTATTAACCATACCTTCACTAGTAGCTATTGTTCTACTTATAATTATATACAAATCAGGTTGAGTAACTGGATTAATTAGTAAAAATTATGTATTTAGTTATTTAGGCAGTAGACCCTCCTCCTCTAACCAATCTGCTAGCCACTTAAGTCCAAGCTTTTCTAGCTTCTTCCTTGTAGGTCTACCGTCGACCCAACCTCTAACCCTGTAATATTCGTCAAGCATTTCATGTAGTCTAACTACGTGACCCTTAGCAGGTCCTTCAGGCATCGGCTCCTCTAATAACCTCTTAGGTAGAGTGTCATACTGTCTTCCATCACCGAAGCTTAATACGTTAAAGGCTCTTTCTGCGTTATATATCCTCTCACCTATGACCTCTACATCCTTAGCTGTAACCTCAAATCCTGTAACAGCACTAAGCATTTCAGCGTAGTCTTCAGCCCATATAGCGAATGATGTGAACTTACATAGTATTAAGCTATCAATTACAGCAAATACGTCCTGGAAGTGCTTAACTAGTGCAGGCTTACCTTCAGTCTTAAACCTATCAACTAACTGTGGTATACCTAATACCTCAGGTGATATCATGTAGGCTCTTAAGTGGCACCCGCCTCTATTACTTGTTGCGTATGCTAGTCCATGCCCTTGAGCTCCTCTAGGATCGTATGCAGGTAGCTCCTGACCTCTAACGACCATAGCTACCTCAGGCGCGCCATAC
>CAZUAD010000077.1:0-916 GCA_964618155.1 uncultured Desulfurococcaceae archaeon | reverse complement strand
TCAGCTAGGTCATCACCTATACCTGACCTATAGGCTGTCCTCCACACCAACTCTACGATAGCTTCTGGAGTACCCCACTTAGCGTTAAGTCCTCTAAGCTTTTCAGGCGGTACCTTACCTAACTCAACAAGCTCCATTAGAGTACCTATTGTATGGCCCATAGATATGGTATCAAGACCTAACTCATTACATAGGAAGTTAGCCTTAATAACGGCTTCTATGTTATCAGTACCTGTTTGAGCTCCTAAGGCCCATAACGTCTCATATTCAGGTCCGCCACCTTCACCACTAAATGGTGATTTCTCAACCCTACTATATCTAGCACAACCTATTGGGCAACCCCAACATATCTCCTCTTTCTGCTTCTTCCAATCAACATACTTCTCAGCTAATACCTCACCACTAATCTTCTCTGCTCCCTCAAAGACTCCCGTTTTGAAGTTTCTTGTCGGGAATATTCCAGCCTTATTTATTATGTTAACGAGAATAGCTGTACCTAGCTTAGGTAATCCCTCAGATGTAACTGGGTTCTTCTTATGCTTCTCCATAACCTTAACGACAACCTCCTTAAACCTCTCAGGATTTGCTATCTTAGGCTTCTCATGACCTAGGACAGCTATGGCCTTTAACTTCTTAGAGCCCCATACAGCTCCATGACCTCCTCTACCTGCTGCCCTATTCTTATCATTCATTATTGCAGCATACCTTACTAAGTTCTCACCTGCAGGTCCTATAGTTGCGACCTTGATCTTCTTAGCCTCATCACCTACCTCGGCCTTCAATTCTTCTTGAATCATATCGGTTGTTGTATGTACGTCTTTACCCCATAAGTGTTTAGCATCCCTAATTTCGACCTTACCATCATGAATCCATAAGTAAACAGGCCTTTCTGAAGCTCCCTCAATTATCACTCCAT
>CAZUAD010000076.1:0-6555 GCA_964618155.1 uncultured Desulfurococcaceae archaeon | reverse complement strand
CCCTTATACTAGGACCTAAAGGGGTTATTAGGTAACTGAACCACATCATTTAACCCAGGTATCTTGTATATAATTAGTTTAATTTAAGTTAGGTACTGTGTTTTAGTAAACGATATATACTTGTTGATGAGTCACTCCGCTTAAATTAATGTAGCATCATGAGTATCATTAAGGGTGTAGTTCTTGAGTGGAGGTATTGATGTATTAGTGATAGTTAATGGATCAGAATTAGGTGAGTATATCTTAAGGAAGACATGGGAGGTTGCTCAAAGGATATTTAAGGATTATGGTATTAAGGTATTCGTAATACCTTATTACTCTGTAAAAGCACCTGTCTCATTAATAATAAATGGTATTGAGTACGTAATTCATAGGAGACTGAGCTTCAAGGAATTAATGAACATGATACTTTCAGCTGCACCTGTTAATACATCAACATCTGAGGAGGGTGAAATTGTGGCTATAGGTATGTGGTCAAGTAGAGATCGAAGTATGGGTAATGCTGAGACAGTATCTTAAGATTAAAACTTACAGCATAAGTACTTCTCCTTCCAAGTCCCTAATCTACCTTTAAGTTTAATTCCGTATATATCTAATAATGTATGAATGACTTCTTTACCTTCATCATTTATATTGCCCAAGAACGCGTATTTCTCAAAATAATCTCTATAGAAGTAAATATCATTTAAATTAGTGATTACATTTAATTTCTTAATCTCACTAAGTATCTTAGTATTTAGTTCTGCTCTTAGATTCTTCATAGTTAAAGGTGCTAATACATAAACTAATAAGTAGCTTCCTAGGCGTTTATAGATGATATTTGAGGGTATCATAATTATTAATGCTGATAATAACCCTTTCTTACCTACTAAGATTGCTTTAACCTCGTCAGTTCCTTTAATAAGTTTAGTTAATAACGTAATTACGTATAGGGACGTATACTCAAACCTTGACTTTGACTTGAGCCTTTCATACTTATGCTCATCCCATATAATCTTGTCTAGTATGTAGGGTATGGGCATGGTGTTTATTAATTCCTCATAGATTAAGCCCTCTATCCAACTTATTTTAATTAAGTTCTTTGACGGTAGTATATACTTTATTTCTCCATAGATTCTTCTAACCTTTACAACACTTTTTAACATTCTAAAGAGCGTGCACCAACCGTTAAGGGGTACGTATCCGCCCTTAACGATTGTCTTAAGCCAGTTAACTTGAACATTTGCTAAATCAATCTTATCCTCAAAACCTTTCTCAGTTCCTATTAATTGTATTGAAGGTTTGAACTCGAAGAACTCTGTATGAACTTCCTTATGCGTAAACGAGCATTTGTATTTAGAGACCATGGGTAACCTATCTATACAGGCATTACCTAAATCCCAACCATATAAAACACTACCCCCTTCCCATAGGTCAACAATGAGATCTTCATTGCTGAATGTTTCCGTTGTTAACGCAGTTAATGACTCTCCTAATATTAGTTTATGTACCTTACTACTCATTTCGGGAATACCCACCATAAAGAATCTACTCTTCAGACACCTTAGCCTTTATCTTCTTAGCTTCAATGTCTAAACCATGAGTTCTTAAGTGATTTATTAAGTCTTCAATTGTGAAGAACGTCACCATATCCTCACTTACAATACTTGAGGTTCTCCCCTCAGGGCATACTTTATCTATATCACTACATATAGGGCATATATACATCTTAGTTACCATGTCTTGACACGTGTATATTTCAATACCTTCGTAAATGATCTTCTTACGTACCCATCTAGGCTCCCAGAAGAATGTCATAACCTGCAGCCGAGTTAATAGTATTATTTAAGTGAATATTAAAGCATAGTGTTAAATGGAGTTGACCATTCCTGCTTAATTACGTCATTACTCACTCTTTAGTAAACCATCCTTAGCTAACTTATAAAGTATGGCCTCTCTTATGAATTCACTCTTATTTCTGAAATATCCGTTGGTAACTAGTCTCTCAATCTTCCTTAGAACAGTAATATCTATTTTAAATGATATTACCGAGGTCTTCAAGCGTTTCACACCTACCGATGCTTACCTACGTGTAAATAAATAAGCTACCCTAATAAATTCCTAACTCCTCACTTTAAGTAAGGTAAGATTAAAATAGGAATTACCCATGCAATTACTATAGCATTTCATGTTGCTTATTAGATGTTACTCCTTGATTTGTTAACGCTCTTATAAACTTTTCTGTAAACACCTACATTTCCAGGGATTACCTTGGAAGATGCCATTACTGCCATAACTAGATATTTAGTAATTAAGAGATTGGCTGGTGATACCATAACAATATTATCAATAAAGGAGTACTTAGTTGACGGGCTTTCTCCAAGTACTATAGGCCATAAGTATAAGATATCTAAGTTTAGAGTTAGAGGGTACGTTCAAAGGATAATAGATAAAGCAAGATCACATTACGTAGCGTCATTAATAGTTAAGATGGTGTTCCCCTACATAATAGGTATAGATCCTGCTGTTCTTAAAGTAGGAGATAGGTTCATATGTCTCCTCTGTGATGCCCAGCTTAGAGCTGAACAGATTGAGCAACACATAAGACGTAAGCATAAAGATGTAATCAATGAGATAACAAACTATATAGTTACAAGACTTAGGAGAGAAAGACCTAAATAAGCATTACTAACTACTGTTAAAAGAGTTCTTACATAAACCCACGTGTGAAGGGTATAGGAGCATTTAATGAGGTTAATGTATTTAGACCAGCGAAGAAATACTTACTTAGAATTGCCTTACTGTACCCTAGTACATATGAAGCATCAATAACTAATCTCTTTACTCATATAGCGTACTACTATTTAGCTCATGAGCCTGGGATTTTAATTGATAGGTTTACATTAGACAATCCCCATTTTGGTGCTTTAACAGGTTACGGACTTAAGGATTTTGACGTAATACTAGCCAGCATTAGTTATGAACTTGATCTAATAAATTTGATAAAAATGCTTTTAAATAATGGAATAAATCCTCAAGCTAAGAAGAGGAGAAAGCCATTTATAATAATAGGTGGAATTCCTCCAACAGCAAATCCTATGCCATATTCAGCTATTGGGGATGCAGTTTTCGTAGGAGAGGGTGAGTTAGTCCTTGAACTTCTTAAAGAATTAGTTAATGAAATTAAAATTACAAATTTAGATAATAAGGAGACATTACTGAGCATGCTCTATGATAGGTCAAGAAGCATATATTCTGATGTGTTAGAGAGTTGGGGTATCATAGATAAGTTAACCAAATTTTATGTTAAGGACTTAAATAAATCGTTTCATCCCACTTTACAGATAAGGTCATTATTAAAAAGTCCCGTATATGGTGAGGGATATTATGTGGAAGCATCAAGAGGTTGTAAGTGGTTATGCCCCTTCTGTCTTGAGTCCTATGTAACGTATCCCTTTAGGTTTAGAAGCCTAACAAAGATATTAGAACTCATAGATGATGGCCTTAAACATGCTAAAGAACGGAGGGTCATATTTCTAAGTTTATCATTCTTCGATCACCCAGATTCTACAAAAATACTTACTAGCCTATTAGAAAACGGTATAAAGTTCTCGGTACCGTCTCTCAGATACGATACCCTAGATGAATTTAAGGTTGACCTTATATTAAAAGGAGGTCAAAAAACCATAACAATAGCCCCGGAGACCGTTGAGGAAATACCGAGTTGTGCAATAAGGAAATGCTTCAAAGGTGAGGAAATTACACAGCTGGTAAGGTATATATTAAGTAAAGGTGCGAATGTAAAGCTTTATTTCATGGTAGGTATCCCCGGTGAAAGCGATGATGTGGGTAGGAAGATAGCTAAATTCATTAACGATATCCTTAACAAATCAAGGATAGTTAGAAGAAAGCAAGTAAGGTTAACTGTAAATCCCTTAATACCAAAACCTAATACACCGATGCAATACTTGGGAATGATTAGTAAAAAAGAGTTTAGGAAAAAGGTTAAGGAGTTAATATCAGGCATAGAGTCGAAGAGTATTGTCAGGATTAATGTTTATGAATGGAACTATGCTTATGTACAAGCTGCTATAGGACTAGGCGATAAGAATTTAGGTAATATACTTATTAATGCTGCTCAAGAAGGTATTGGGATTAGTAAGCTTAGGTTGATGTTAAAGCATTACGAAAGAAGGGTCTTAATGGATAAGGATACAAGTGAGCCATTCCCATGGAATATCGTGGAGTTAGGTTTAAGTGCTTTAGTGAGACACTTAGGGAAAGCGTTATTGAACATTAAATCGAGTTAGAATTAAGTACTTGCAGTTAATAATAAGTGTGCAAGGTCGTTTAATTTAGGTGTATCAACAGGAAATGTATCAACTGTCTTAGATATAATTCTTATCTCCTTAATTGCTCCTTTCCTATTTCTTACTATAAGCAAGCTCATATTTAGTCTTTGAAGCATGCTTACTAAATCACCTACGCCTAACTTACCCTTACTTAAAGCCTTAGCTATAACTTCTAAAGCAACCTGCCTTGCTGGCTTGCAATATGTAGTACTTAATGCTCTACTAAGTACCTTTATTAATAGCTCCTTACCTATACTATCACTTAATCCTGAAACACCTGTCAATGTAGTTAATTCCCTACAGGTTAAGTTATCGATTATTAAGTTAACGAATTTATGATTTAATAAACCGTACTTTGCACCTATAATTATTAGTCTGTCCATACCCATAATAGCCGAGGCTGCGTAAATTAACTTACTTATTGGAAGTGAGGACTCGTTCATAAGATTTACTAGAGCCTTAATCAAGAATTTTACATCCTTTGTAGCAACATATCCTAAGACTAATGTAAGCTTTAGCGATACGTCCTTCTTATTGGATAACATAGCTACCTTCACTATGTTTTCAAAAGACCCCAGATCACGTTTCTTTATGATTTCATCAATGTATGAGAGCAGCTTCACTAAGTTATTAAACATCTTTAGGTCTACACCTACGCTACTATCTTCTTGAGTGCTGAAGAATGTGTTCATACCTATTACCCAGATAATAGCTGCGAGTTAAGGGAAGTATATAAGATCAGTACCTCATGAACAAATCATACCTTACTCTGAGGTGCTCCATGCACCTCTAATTCTTACTACATTTAAGCTTTCAGATATTTCTATGATCCAGCTAGCTAACTCCTTAGCAACGTATGTAATAGCCTCTTCAGTACCTAATTGAATACCTAATGCTTTCTTAACAGCTTCACAAGCTAAGTCGGGATTTACACGTTCTTTAAGGTACTTCACAAGCTCATTAATGATTTCGTCAAGTCTGTTAAACCCCTCTTCAATTAATTTCTTAATATACTCTAAGTCTGATGATCTAGGCAGGAATCTAGACTTCTCTTTATCGTCAAGTAAGTTTAGATAGCTTAGGAGTACTTTATAGCTACTTAACTTACCTGATGCTAACATGAGTTTTGCTGACATTAACCACCCCTTTAATTACTTTGCAATTATACTTATATAGGGTATGATTAGTGAAGGCTTTAATTAGAGGTGAAGGACTTAAATTAACTAACATGCCTATACCACCAGCAAGAGATTTTGAGGTAATTGCTAAGGTATTAGCTGCCTCATATAGTCACATAGATAAAGCTGCTGACTTAGGCTTAATACCGTACTATTATGGTGTCATAGCTGGGTCAATAGGACTTATTAGGGTAATAGAGCCTGACCTTGAAAGAAAGACAAAGGAAGGTGAACTATATCTTACATTACCTTCGTGTGGTGAGGAAATCCATGGTATAACAGCCCATGGATTTCTAAGTGAGTACTGTAAGGTTAATAGGGAGTGCTTAATTAAGGTACCACAAAAGGTTGCCATTAGTGATGACCTCATGTTAGCGTTTGAGTTAAGCTATCTCTCCTCATTAGATGAGATAATTAGTGACTTGAGCGATATTCTCATAGTGGGATGTAATATAGATGCCTACATTACAGTAAAATATTTAGAGTCAAGATATAACTTAAAAGTACTATGTGTAGACGGGAATTTAAGAGATCATATAGCATCACTAGGTCCTGAAATGATTAATATAGAGAAAATTAAGGGTTTCTATGATGCATTGATAGTTACCTCGACGACCCCCCTAATCACACATCCCAAATTGCTATCGTGCTTAAGGGAGAGGGGTAAACTTATAATACCACCTACTCAACCTCCCCTCTACATATCGCTATGGTATATAAGAAGGTCATTAAGTATTATTATACCAAGGTTAAAATTATCGAATACAGTACTTGATCTAATTAAGGCTATACCGAAGACATTGAAGAGAGTCACTATTGCAATTACCAATGAATTGGAATTCATTGGGTCATTATCTAAACGTTATGAAAGGGTTATGTATCTAGCTACTAAGGCTAGATAACTTCCTCTTAATTAGATTGCCTAAAATCTTTATACCCTTCTTAATTTCCTCAATTGATGGGTGACTAAAGCTCAACCTCATGGTATTCCAGCCCATTCCGTTAGCAAAGAATGATGCACCAGGAACATAGGCTACACCTTCCTT
>CAZUAD010000075.1:3429-6762 GCA_964618155.1 uncultured Desulfurococcaceae archaeon | reverse complement strand
CGTATGTTGGGCATTTGAGGTATATATGGTTGGTATATGGAAAGATATTACAGCAGTTATTAAGGCTGCCTCATCACTCTTATTCTTGTCAGTAACTCTTCTTAAGTAATTCAAATTACCTTCAACTATAAGCACTACATGTTCATTAGTGGACTTAAGTCTTCGTAGCTGATCGAAAAGTCTACCTTCAAAAGTTGATTTAGCGAGATCGTCAACTCTTTTACGTTCTATTATGTAGCCTTCAGCAGGTATGTAATCACCTATTTCAAGCTTTTTAAATATGACTGTAACGCCCATGTCCGTCAAGTACTTAGGTACCTTAGATGCCTTTTCCCTCTCATCAACATAGACTTTAACCATTTTATTCACCGCACTCTATCTTCCACCTACCTTCATCAAGTACTCTAAACCTGTAGCCTTTATCCTCGAAGTACTTTCTTATAACTTTAAGAAATTCATCAGTATTAAAGGTCTTTAGGAAAGCACCAGCAGCTGAAGCATGACCCCCTCCTGAACCTCCAAAAGCATTACTTAAGGTCTTAGCTAATTCAGCAGCTACTAATGAGTTCATACCCTCAATAACCCTCTTCGTAGCACGTAGAGTTACTCTAACGCCTTCCTCTCTTAAGGCTATCGCGATAGCTATGTCTGAGCCTAAGTCAAGCATCCCCTTAAGTGCTGACGATTCATATGCCCCTATACATGTTATTGTTAAGAGGTAATTATCCACAGCGTAAATTCCTGCTCTTATCGCTGCCTTTAATCTTGCGACCTTCTCAGGATAGGGTGTATCCTTTCTTGTAAGTAGGGTGACAACACGCTCATAATCACCTCCTAGTCTTATGAGCCATGAAAGAACTTCAAATGTTACATCAGTAACTGATACTCTAAGAAATCTTGTATCGTAAAGTATACCTGCAATAAGTAACGATGCTATTTTAGGCTCCACGCTAAGACCTAAACTCATAGACATAAGTGAGACTATCTCCGATGTCGATGATGCTTGATGATGGTAAATATTGAGAAGAGATGATCTCACTAAATCATTAATATCATGATGATCCACTATTATATAATTACGTGATTTAATGACATTGGCTAGGAAGGCTAATTGAGAGGCTGAAGCAGTGTCAACTACCATTATTAGATCACAAAGTTCATTGTAGTTCACGTCCTTATTACTTATTAACACATTCCCTAAGTCCACATTGAGTTCATTCACTAGGTTTTTACTAATAAGTTCTATTCCTTCAGGAAAGACCTTATAGATTTTTAACTTTGAATTTAACTTAGCCACTAAGCTTGAAAGTGCTATTGTTGAAGCTAAAGCATCGGGGTCAGCATTTCTATGCGTCACTATACATATCCTACTTATGTTTTCGCTATTAAGTAAGTTCTTAAGATTTTTAACTTCCTCATTTATTAAATCTTTTACTGATTTCATCTCTTATTACCTTCATTATACTTTCTATCTCCTTATCCACTATGCTATCTATTTCAAGTCCTAAATCCTTAGCAGTTTCTACCTCTACCCTTACAGTGAGAACATCATCTTTTGAAATACTAACTATAACCATGAAGTCTGTATCACGTCCAAGTACTTCTCTAAGCCTGTTTTCTAGGTAGTTTGAAGCTAAAGTTGCAAGGTATTCTAAATCTTCCATGCTCACCTTACTTAGATCTAATCCTAGATCTTCGATAGGGTAGTAACTTCTAATCTTCTTAGCCAGCCTTACCTCCCGTACCTATCAATCCTGTTCTATACTTATCTAGCTGACTCTTAACCTCCTCTAGCTGCTTTCTTAATGTAGTCTCCATTCTCTCAAGACTTGTTAGCCTTATCCTTAATTCCTCCTTCCTTTCCTCAAGTTCCTTAACTACATCTTCCTTCTTAACCTTAACTAATACAAATCCTGTATTCTTGTAAACAACAGCTTCTCCACCTAATGATTGAAGTATTGATAAAGCTCTTTCAACCTCCTTTATCTGGGAAACGACAACGCTTTTTTGAGTAACAACGGATGCAAGCTGTGATTCTAGATGCTGATATCTTAGTATGAGCTTTTCAAGTTCAGGGGGTAATCTTTGAGCCATGCACTTCACCTACCACTTACACTTTGTGGGCTAAGTAAATAAGGTTAAGTAGCTCTTAACCCTCTAATAGTATTAAGTACGTTTATTATCATTTGGGTTAGCCTTATTATAGAATTTGTTGCAGCTCTTAAGGATGAGTAGTCAGGTGCTTCAATACTTACGTGAACATACTTATCAGCACCTTCAATTTTAACCTTAATACCTCTTAACTTAATCCTCGTTTCAGGACTTAATGCAGCTCTAATTACGTTAGCTATGGTGCTATCTTCTAGCTCTAACGTGATATTTAATCTTAACTTTGAATTCATTCCTTAAACCTCAATACTTTAAAAGCTCTCATGATAGGGCCGCAGTACTTACCACTCGATGTACATATAAAGCTTATCTCAGCTTCATCCTTAGAACCTGTTAACACTATCTCTATGGATCTTGGGGGAGGTTCCCCACTATAGATTTTAGGCTTAAACATGTCTATAAGGGCGTTACCAACCTCCGAAGGTAATCCTTCAGGTATTGATGAAGGTCTTATCACTAGTTCGCGTATGCCGAGAGGTCTCTGGTAGTCGCTTATCTCTCTTGAAAGTCTAATGCCCCTTATCCTTATCATTAGCAATCTCTTTATCGTGTCTTCAGCAGGTATGTAGAATACTAATGCTGAGGGATTAGCCTTCTTCTCAAGAACCATTATTAAGCCGTAAGCACCCTTCCTGATTATCAAGTTCTTAAGATCTATTAACGTAGCCTTACCTCTATTAACCTTTTCTGCATGGGGAATTGTCTGTACAAGATCTTTAACAAAGGATCTCGTCCTACGTGAAGGCTCTCTAGAAGTTGTAATTATTAATTTCATAGCTATTTTAACTCTTCGAAGGTACTGTTACTTTACCTACCTCAGTAAATGGCTGATAAGCACCTCCTGCGAAAATTCTCCCACACTTGGGGCACTGCCATATGCCTATAGCTATCCTCTTCATCCTAACCTTAGCACCACAGAATTTACATGTGTAGTAAGCGTATCTCCTCTCCATTACCTCCTTCCACTTCTTCCTAAGGGTTGCACCATATCTTGCCCCGAACCTTGCTGCAATCCCTACTACCTTAGTCCTCCTACCCATGCATCCCTAACCTAGAGGCTTACTAATTCAAGGTATTTAAAATTTAATCCTTACCTTCACTACTTGTTGATTGCGGCTTAACGTACTTATTAACATACTCCTCAACAATTCCTATAATCTCCTT
>CAZUAD010000075.1:0-3419 GCA_964618155.1 uncultured Desulfurococcaceae archaeon | reverse complement strand
CTTCATCCTTAGTTAAGTAGCCCATACCACTCTTCTGCATACCTGCTATTCTTCCATCATCAGATACCGCAACAACGAGCTTTGTATCAAGTACCGATTCTTCTTCAAGATCCGGGTCGACGAGTAATACATCCTTTAACTTACCTATGGTCACGGTGACTACCTTATGATTTATTGGTAGGGGTCCTACGTGGGTGCTCTTATCAACTTTAACCTCACCTTCATTAGTTACCTCGGCCTTAGGCATCTTAGATACTAGAAGTGCTGCCAGCGTAGCTATAGAGGAAGCATCTATCAAGTTACCATCATGATCTAGTACATATATGTCAATCCAAACATTCCATACCTTCTTTCCAGGGATAAATACTAGCTTACTGAAGTCTATTACCTTTAACTCCCTTATCGACCTATCTATAACTCTCGCTAACTCAATAGCATTTTCATCCGGTGGTCCAGGCTCAAATACCGGAGAAGCCGTTGGTACAAACTCTGCTGAAACAACCATAGTACCCTCATTCGGTGCATCAGGGTATGGTGTACCAACTTCTAACTTAATGCCAACAAGTACTTGCGTATTCCCTAGCTTAACAAGAGCTGAACCGTCAGCATTGGGTATGTAATTTAACTCTATACTAATGTCTCTATAGTCTTCCAAGCCTCTTCCGGAAAGTCTCATACCCTTCCTAACAAGTGATGCTAAGGTTTCGACCTTAATCTTAGGTAGTATGTACTCAGGTGACGTAGGTGTTATCGACATGGCTACTCCTCCACCTTAACCTCTAAGTACTTCCTCTTCAAAGTCTCTCTCTGCATCTCATATATTTGCCTTATACCTTTAAGTGCGAGGTCTAAGGCCTGCTTAAATTCCTCGTGTGTTAGGACGCCATTTAATTGGAGTAGCGTTATCATGCCTAGCGACGGTGCTGCAGCAACGGGCATGTCTGCTTCCCCATACATGTCCTCAACCTCGTTTATGTCAAGTACTAGTACACCGTCAACCTTACCCACAGCAATACCAGCTACTAAATCCTTCATGGGTATTCCAGCATCAGCTAATGCTAGTGATGCTGCCGTAACGGATGCTGTCCTAGTACCTCCATCGGCATTTAAGACCTCAACAAATATGTCTATAGACGTTCTAGGGAACATCTCAGTCATGACCACGGGTTCTAATGCTTCTCTAATAACCTTCGAAAGCTCTATCTCCCTACGTGAAGGTGCTGGTGACTTCCTCTCATGCGTCGAGAAGGGTGCCATATGATACCTACACCTAATTATAGCTCTATAGGGTAGTGCCATATGCCTTTGCTGAGGCTCCCTAGGACCGTAAACAGCTGCTAACACCTTCGTATTACCGTACTCGACGAGGGCTGAGCCATTAGCGTTATAGAGCACTCCAACCTGCATCTTTATGGGTCTCAACTCATCAGGTTTCCTACCATCAACTCTCCTACCGTTCTCATCTATTAACTTAGGCTTACCCTCTTTCTGACCCACCGAGTAATCCCCTCCTTACCTTCTCTTTTAGAATAAACTCCTTAATCCTATCCGTTAATCCTGGAATATGCGCTTCTCTCTCGATCTTTCTTATAGCTAAGATTACTATCTTCTCTAAGGTCTCATTAGGACAGTCTATCAGTATCCTACCATTCCTCGCAATAACTATCTTACAGCCTGTTTCCTCCTCAAGTGTCTGGTGCATTGAGCCCTTCTTACCTATAACTCTAGGAACCTTGACAGGGTTTATCTCGATTACTGCACCCTTAGTTATTTTACCTAAGCCCTTACCCTTAGTCGTTAGTATGGGGTCCCTAGTCCTATCGAAGACCTCAACCTTAGCTAGCACCATGTCCCCTACGTCAAGGTACTGACTTAGATCCTCCTTAGCCGGATTTACCGGTCTACCTAGTAGGTCAGCAGCGTATAGTATTGCAGGGAATGGAGCTCTTATGTCTATCTCCCAGCTAGTAATACCTACATTTCTAACAACACCTATGACTAGGTCATCAGGTGATGGGTAATAGAAGCCTTCTAATGGTATTATACTTAAGGTCTCCTCATCCTCACTTATGTCTACTAAACCTACGACTGTGGAAAAGTATTTCTTGCCGGCCTTTATTAGGTAGGTCGTTGTCTGGACCTTGAAATCTCCTTCAGCAATGAGCTCACCAGGCACAACCAGCTCTCTATGCTTTACGTAAAGCCTTCCACCCATTTAGGTCACCTTAACATTAACTTCGGCCATACCCTTAGTTATCCTACTTATGGAGTCGAGTACTTCACCTTGCATTCCAGCAGGTATTTCTATCTCGATTACTAGGGAGCCATCATTTAACCATCTCTCATTCTTTACCTCACCAAGTCTTCTTAACTGGGGATATGCTCTGTAAGCTACATCGGGAGGTACTTTAACCTTTATATAAGCCTTAGCTATCCTTATGGGTAGATACCTTGAGATTTCCTTAACTATCCTCATAGCCTGTTCTTCAACGCTCTTATACAGATCTATGCCAACCCTTGCTTCCTCCATGGCTTTCTCAATCCTTTGAGGTGGTATTGGGGCCTTGGTCCTCGGGTCTATAGCTGACTTAGCTATAAACGTTATTATCTGCCTCCTCTTAGCCTCTAAGAGCCTCCTCCTCTGTTCAGTAGTTAGCTGAATTTCACCCTTCTTCAAAATTATGTCAGCTACCTTCCTTATGTCGTCAGTTCCGAAGACCCTCCTCAAGTCCTCAGGTGATGCCCTATCCCCCTTCCTAACATCCTTATATACATAATCACCTATTAGGACTTCATTGATATCTATCTTAGCCCCCTCTCTATACTTCAATGCCTTTTCAGGATGTACTATTATCTCAAACCTACGTCCCTTAAACTCATATCTAGCTATTACGTACTCCCTACTACTCATTTATCTACCCCTGCCTTCTTAATCCACTCAGCTAGCTCGCTATTACTTAACTTCTTGAAGGTCTTAGTCTCAACGTCTATGTAGCCCATCTCAACCAGATCAGGTCTTAAGGGTTGCTCGGATGCTACTCTTAACGCCTTAAGCGCTAATTTTATCATATCTGATACGCTTAAGTCCTTACTATAGTTCTTCTCAAGTTGTTCAGTAGCTGGTTGCTCTCCTGAGCCCATAGCAAGGGCTAGGTAAGCGAAGTAGTAGCCATTTATCTCGGTCTTGAAGAGTTGAACACCTCTTTTATCAACGCCTAAGAATATGAGTGATACACCAAAAGGTCTTACACCAGCGTGTTGCGTGTAGAGTTGCTTTATATCACATATATTCCTAACAACGAGTTCTACATCTATGGGTTCATCATAAATAAATCTATAGTTCATGGCCACCTTTCTAGCGTAGTCGATGAGCACCCTCCCATCAGCTGCTAAGCCAGCGAATGAGGCCCCTATATGTG
>CAZUAD010000074.1:1988-6787 GCA_964618155.1 uncultured Desulfurococcaceae archaeon | reverse complement strand
AAATGATGGTATTATGAAAAGTAATGCTGATAGAGCAGGAGTAGAAGCTTACTACTTAGCTAAGGACTATGAGAGACTACATAAAATTCTATAAATTGAATATAGCATGGAGCGGAAGAGCTTCATGAAGCAATACGCGCTGAACTGAATTCAAGACCGCCCTTGCATACCCTGTAATGTCATGCTTAAAAGACACTAATCATCGTGACTTAAATAATAGTATTGGTCATCTTGACCTTTCATATCAACCACTAAGTAATAGCGCCTATAGCTATACATGTGGACTATCTGTTTAGAAGCTCTTTCATATCGTCTGATATGTTTCCTTACTATTGTTCTGGTTCCCTAAGTCGGCGATCCTGGATTCGAATCCCGACCGTCACACCAAACAATAGAGACTCATTCTTCAAACCCAAGAACTCTGCAGAGGGTATAGATGACAATTCATACCACTGTCCTTAACCATGCACATTAGACGATAATTATAGGTTTGAGCGTATGTACGCTAAGTATACTTACTTATTTTGAGTTACCTCGGCATATTCTAATAAATAGTAAATCTAAACCTAATATTTAATGAACAGTATACCTGCTTTGAACCTCCGTCTCCGGCTAAACTTATTGTGTTTGTAGTGTGGTTATGTATAGGTTAAGGGTATGGCTAGAATTGTTAGTATTGAGATTCCAAAAAGATATTTCAGGAAAGAGGTAATGCATATTGGATTGCTGAGAGGCTTTCCGTAAGTTAACGAATGAACCCGTTCTTAAGTACCTTGAAGGTAGTATGGACTTAGATTTAGAGAACTCTTAAAGAATTTGAGAAAACAAGGAGTAAAGTATGAAAGGAGCTAGGAAAGGAGTATGGGAGGAAGGTTATGGCTAATGACTGTTTTAGAGTTCACTACATAACTATTTGAAACATTATGTAAAGAGTACTTAAAAGTAGGTATGACTTAGAGTATACTATAGTTTTAGCTTACATCCTCACCATGGCTAACCCAAATGTTTGATGCATCCTAATTAATATTATAGTGTTTTAATTGGGGGAAAAAATTAAGGCTATGTTAAATTGCTTCTTAGGATTCTTAATGCGTTTTCGTAGGCTATTTTCTTTATGTTGTTATCGCTTAATCCCTTATCAGCTAGCTTTTTTAGTAGGTCTTGGATTAAGCCTATGTTCCCTAGTCCTTTAGGTGATGGGAGACCTAGTAGTCCTAGGAAGTCTGTACCGATTGCTAGTATTTCAGCACCGTACCGTTCGTATACGTACATGAAGTGTTCCACGAGGTCATCTATGCTAGGTCTTCCTTTAGGCTTGATCAAGGGTCCAATGCATGAAATCCCTACGACACCCTTATTCTTGTATACTGCCTCAAGTATCTCATCGTCTATATTACGTGGTGTATCAACGAATTTCCTTATATTGGTATGACTTATCATTACAGGTTTCTTTGAAACTTCAAGTACGTCGAGTACGGTCTTCTTACTTGCATGAGCTAAATCAACTATTATGCCTAACCTATTAGCCTGCCTAACCAACTCCTCACCAAGACTACTTAACCCTAAATCCCTCCTCTCACTACAACCAGTACCATACTTATTAGAGTGATTCCACGTTATTCCTAGACTCCTCAACCCTAGCTTATGCCATAGAGTTAAGTCGTAAGGATCATCTATCACATCAGCACCCTCTAAGTGTATTAGAAGACCTATAGACTTAGGATCCCTAAGAACTCTCTCAGCATCATCGTAAGTAAGAACTAACTTAAACTCATCATAGACCTCAGATAATCTGTAGTACACCCTTAACTCCTCCCACACCAAGCTAAACGCACTCCTAACTAAGACGCCAGGAATCCATACACCATAAACCTCATAGAACTTCCTCGATTCCTCAGGCTCAAAAGTCTCAATACCAGGGAAGAGTGCTGCAAACACGAGCTTAACATTACCCTTAACATACTTAGGTATGTCAGCCTCCCTACCCTCAACATCCTTACCGAAATCACCTAATGGATTACCAGCACCATGAAGTATGAAGTATGCTGCTATATCCTCATGAAGATCTATTACAGGGTATTGACCCAAGATTGCACCTCATAGTGATGTTGAGGGATAAGCTAAAATCTTTCCTTGCTAGTGACATGTTAATGGTTAAGGAAGCGTTATGCAATACCTTTAATTATACCGTATGTACTGAAATCAACGGTGCTATATTGCTAGACATGTTTAAACTAATAATCCGTGGCTTTGTATGTAAATTTAAGTATGTCGTTGACGTAGGTACGGGGTCAGGTAAGTTCATTAGATCCCTCGTAAATGTATGTAAGAACTCATCTCAATTCATCATAGGCGTTGATATTGATTGTGAGAGATTGTATAAGGCTAAGGACCCTCTCAATGAGTACTTAGTTGACTTAGTATGTTCTGATGCATCAAGAAGCCCATTTAGGAATGGTTCAGCTGACTTAATTACCATGTTTTTAACCCTGCACGAAGTTGAAGAAGACATTGTAGATAGCATTATTTTAGAAGCTAAGAGGGTGCTAAAGAAGGACTCGCTCCTACTCTTCATAGATAAGTACTTATTTAAGGCATCAAAACCTAGTGAAGAGGTTTCATTAATGACTGAAGAAGCGTATCATAAAGCTATGGAGTATGCTGAAGGTATTAAACTTTGGGGGTTAAGGGAGCCTAAGGAGTATATAGGTAAATTTACACAACACGGCTTTAAGGTTATATTAAAGAAGGATGTTCGTGGAAAGCATATCAACGGTGAAACCTTCATTAAGAGCTGGGGTAGGGATACTGTAAGACTCGCTAATGCCATAGGTGATGAATCAAGAAGGAACGAGGTAATGAGTTTAGTGAGTAAGATAAGAGAGCTTGGTGTTAAACACGGCTATGGTCCCGTAAGGTTAATTCTTCTCATACTTAAGAGCTAATAATTGGCGATAATTCTAAGAGCTTCTTGATTCTTACTGATGTTGGGGGATGTGTTGACATGAATGCATAGTACAGTTTATCCCAGAAGCTTAGTCTTGCTTTAAGGTATTTAGATAGGTCAACATGAATAGCCCTTGGATCTAAGCTCTCAACTAAGCTTATGTCACCAAGACTTAAGGTTATGACGAGCTCTTTAAAGATTTCCTCATACCTAGCTAATGCTTTAGCAAGATCCTTAGGGTCAATATACTTAGCAGCTAATTGATCAGCACCTAATTCCATATGCCTATTTACTACCCTTGAAATTAGAGTTGTTGGTGCATGAACTATGAATAGTACTAAGTACGCAATACACGCAAAGGGCAGTAAGGGCCATCCTATAACTGACTTAGCAAGGATCTTTATAGCCTTCTTAGTTACACGTAGGAACTTACCGGTAACTCTGTGCGGTAGTGTAATTAGTGAACCTAAACATACATCACCTCTCTTCAAGTGGGCTATCTCATGTGCTATTATGGCCGTAACCTCCTCTAAGGGAAACTTAGCTATTAATAGTCCTATTACTAGTCCATAACACCTACATCCTCTCTCCTTAAAGACGTAAGCTGCTAGAGGTAATCTAGGGCTTATGTATATCCTAAACTCCTCCTCAATACCCATAACATTAGCTAATCTTCTACAAATTAATGCATAAGGATTAAGGCTATTAGCTAATTCTAGTAATCCTGGATTGACGTCGGAACTCAACGTTAGATCATGAATCATAATTATGATGGCTATTACAGCACTAATTATTACTATAGCTACAAACCCTAACCTCTCTATGAGCGCGTATAGAGGTATTGAACCAATTATTGTTAAGAAACTTATGGATATAATACCTACAAGAACAGCTACAGATGTTGCTATAAAGGAGTATATACAAGCTAATAAGTAGGCAGCGGTTCTCATCATTTAAAAATTAAAAGTTATGGTTAAGTGTTTTACCTCAAGCTATATTACTTAGGTTTAACCGCTAGAGTCTTGCCTAACACCTTAGATTTAATGTTACGTATGTAAGTACTTTGTGTTAAAAGAATGAGTGACCATATACCTACTATTGAAGCTGTCATAGTACTACCTGTAACGCTTATCTCATGAATCATTACAGGTATTTCACTTGGGTTGCTCATAGCTGTTAGAAATGGTGGCCAAGGTACTACCTCACCATGCCATAAATGCTCGATTATTAATAGTATCGCACCACCCCATAGCATAGCGTTCAGTAGTCCTAGCCGTATCCTACTCGCTAAGCCCCTAACTAAACGTTGAACTATTGACAGTATTACCGCAAGAGAGAGTGGTAGTAGGAAACACGCCATAGCATACCCCTTAGATTATGGGGTTGAGGCTTATAAGTGTACTATACACTTAGATAGGGTGCACATAATGTGGTTGATAATACTTGCATACTCAGCTGTTATAGCTACAATATTATGGTATTCAAGAGCAGAAAGAGATGTCTATATGTTTAAGGTATTGTCGTTAATCCTCTGGGGTGCGGCAGTAATGGTGTTTGTAGACCATGTCATAGGGTACTTAAGTGAGGGTGGTGACTTCATAGAAATAACACCCGATGCGGTAGTACTAGGATTCATTATGTTGCTTACAGCATTAATTATATGGATGGCAACATTACTCATTAAAGACCCTAGGAGGGTTTTAAGAAGGATTAGTAAGGTAGACTAAGATTTTACTCAAAACATATAATGTTACTTGATACGTAATGCGTGATTAAACCTTATTTTTCCTATGCACTCTAACCCCACATACAAGTAGGAGTAATTCTATTGCCTTCTTAAGCCCTGCTATAG
>CAZUAD010000074.1:0-1978 GCA_964618155.1 uncultured Desulfurococcaceae archaeon | reverse complement strand
TCCTCCACACCTAGCCATAATAATTCCGTACTTAACTACCCATGTGATACTCCCCTTAATTCTCTCCTTTACGTATAGGATATCGACTCTCCTAGGTCCCAAGATCTTATGATTACTTATAGTCGATAAATCAGCATTTAAGCTCTTAACATTTACCCCTAACTTAATATAGGCGTCTGTAGTATCTGTGTGAAGGATTACATCAGGATTTACGTTTTTAGCTATCTTAACTAACCCCTTAAGTCTTTGTATAATGTCTATCTCATGGTTAACAAACTGAATGCTTACGAGAATTGGTATCGCCTACGGTCCTTAGGGGGTTTTCCACGATATGTTTCATCTTTAACTTTAATGCCCTGAATCATCCTTGCCTAGTATCGACAGCGCCTACAGCTAATTTCGCCGTAAGTTCGCAGCATCGACTACATACAGATCACTATCTGCATTAACGTATCTGGCATCTATGTCATCCAGTATGCGTGGAACTCTACGGTTAACTACTATCCTTATGTAGTGGCATTTCTCCTCCATCGAAGCTTAGTCTAGTTCTAGGACTAACGTCTTAAGACCTCAGTTAAGTACTTAGTAGCTATAAGCTCTGAAGGACCTACACCAACAACTAACATCAGGCGATGAATGTTCAATCCAATCCTTCATAACGTACTCAACCATTGTCTTAGCTACTATATCCTCTAGTTCGGACATAACCTATAACAAGGTTATGGATCATGTTGGGGTATTTATGTATTCCGCTTCTTAAGCTTTAGGGGATAAGTATTTTATGCCGCGTGGTATCTAGTATTTAGTGTTTAGAAATGCGTATAACTCTCTTTGAGCTACTTTACCGCTACATATACCCAGCCTTGAGAAGGAGATTTGCAATAGTGCTTTATAGGGAGTTTGGACTTAAGCAGGAAAGGATAGCTAAAATTCTAGGTATCACCCAATCAGCTGTGTCTAGGTATGTTGATGGTCGTAGAGGGATTTTAGTAGGTTTTGAGGACATACCTGAAGTTAATGAGCAATTAAGAACTATAGCAAGGAGAGTGCTAAGTGGGGAACTAGATGAGTATGGAGTTCAGGTTGAGTTAATGAGGGTTATATTTAAACTCCTTGGGGAGAGAAGATTATGCATTATTCATGCGAAAGTAGATTCATCAATAGACTATACGAAATGCAGTATTTGTCCAAATCTCTTTAAACCCTACATTAAACCTCAGTAAAACATCCTCCTTAAGGTTATAAGAGAAACACTTAAATATCTCTTACACAATATGACACGTGGAATATAGGTGATAGTATGGTAATTCCTAAGATGGTCTTTGAGTCTAGGTTAAGGAGGTTTCAAGAACTACTTAAGATGAGGGGCATTGATGCTGTAATGATACGTGTACTTTCAACCTTCACTTACTTTACAGGTACGAGATGGTTGAGACCAGCACTCTTAATTCCGTCAGAAGGAGATCCAGTACTGTTCGTAGCTAAAGGTGAAGAGGAAGGCATTACTGAGAGAACGTGGGTTAAGAACTTAGAGATATTCAGTGAAGGTGGTGAGCTCATGAGGAAAGTTTCAGGTCTTATTAGAAGGATGGGATTTAAAACCATAGGTCTAGAGTTTGGTATTGAGAGGGACGCATACATAATATTCTATGAAATGTTCAAGAGGTTAAACCCTCATGTAAGGGTTATTGATATTTCAGATATGATCTATGAATTAAGGATGGTAAAGGATAGTTATGAGATAGAAAACATAAGAATGGCAGGAGCTATCGCCGCTAAGGTTATGGAGAAGGTTAAGGACTCCATCAAACTTGGTATGAGTGAAACCGAGATAGCTGCTGAAGCCTATTATCACGCCTATAGACTTGGATCTGAGCAACCTAAGGTCTATGTAAACATAGGGCCTAACCCCAGGGTTCATTCAGAGCCATTTAAGGATATTAAGGTTAGGAATGGTGTTGCCGTTACTGTGGTACTG
>CAZUAD010000073.1:1039-6988 GCA_964618155.1 uncultured Desulfurococcaceae archaeon | reverse complement strand
CGTGTGCAGAAAGTCCTCTAAACTCAACTTTAATGACTGCCCTACCCCTATGACCTATACCTAAGTTAAGTGATGTAGCTTCACCAATAATTACTGCTATAGGCTTAACCCTCACATGGGATTCTACGGCATATCCAAACGCTATACCTTCAGCTGTTTCCTCATGTGTCGTGTATACTAGGTATAGATCAGAGTTAAGCCTGCTAATACGTTCTAAACTTGCTACCTGTGATGCTATAGCTCCTTTCATATCAACTGAACCACGACCGTAGATTTTACCAGCGATTATACGGCCCTCATAAGGTCCAACAATCCACGCTTTAGGATCCCCCACATCAACCGTGTCAAGATGCCCTTCAATAACTATGGAGCCTAGGCCACCACCCTTAATTACCGCAACAACATTACCTAGTTCATCGGTGAAGACCTTATCAACACCTATACCTTTAATTAAGTCAACAAGGTATTTAGCTAACTCGCCTTCATGACCTGAAAGACTAGGTATTCTGATCATGTCCTGCAATATCTTCACAACGTCCAAGACCTAACCCAAGAGAACTTACGGAAAGGTTAAATAAAGAATTTAACTCGTGCTTTACGGGATATCAGATGGGTATCTCACTTAATGAATACTTCAGCTTAAGCATTAAGCAGTTAGGTAAGGTGATAAAAGAGCAAGTACTAGAGACCTCAAGAACATGTAAGGACATTACCATAGAGAAGGGATTTGCAACGGGTGCTGGTGATTCCTTGGCTGTAGCCCTCATAACGCAGTACTTGTCAAAGTTAAGGATAGTATCACTGGATCCTATATCCCTTAGTAACGTTATGGAGTCTAATACAAGACCTGATACGAGCTTAATACTTATATCTTATAAGGGCAGAACAAGAAGTGTTATTGAACTTGTTAAAAAAGCTTTAAGACTTAATTTAAAGACTGTAGTCGTAACATCAAATATGAACTCACCTTTAGCTAAGTTGGGTAGGTATGTAGTACACGTTATTAGAGTACGTGAGGAGTTTCCAGTCGGTATTAAAAGCTTTATTGCCATGCTTACATCATTACTCACAGTAATTAAGTTACTGAACGTAGATATAGTCAATGACCTTACTAATTATGTAGAAAGCATTACGAACATTAACGTTAGTATCGAAAAGCCTAGAAATGAAGGTAAAATTAATGATGTAGTGATTATAGGGAGTGGAGTAGGTCTTGGTGTAGCTTACTACATATGTTTAAAGATCTTTGAAACTCTATGCATGCCATGCAGAGTGTTACCCTTTGAGGAGCTTCTTCATGCAGGTATATTTAGCGTAAGAAATGGTTCATTAATCATGGCATTTATGGGTGAAGAGGATATGCGTAAGTATGAAGGTCACGTATTAGAGCTACTAATGAGAAAGAATATAGCAAGGGTTAATGTAGTAGGTGAAGAGGATGATTTGAAATCAACGTTTAAGTACATAATAGCAGGTCTTAAAATCATTCAAGAACTAATTGAAATTCATGCTCAAGAAAAACCTTGCTTTCTCTATGACGTAGAAGCTCTTAAGGTATTAACGCCGTTGATATATTTAATGTAAAAATTAATCCTAAACCACTAATAAGGTACTTCAATAACTATGGGTACCTTAACTAAATACCTTCTCAAATCCCTAACTATTTCAAGCTTAACAAACCCTCGATCTATAGAGTCCTCTATTGTCTCTTTAAGATCTTTAACCCTAATCACTTCCTTACCATTAGCTTTAACTATTATATCACCCGCTCTTAAACCAACCTCTTGAGCTGGAGTTCCAGGAGCAACTCTAACTATTATGAGTCCTTTATTAATTGGTAAGCCATAAGCTGATGCAACTTCTGGGGTTATCTGTGCCACATATGCCCCTATCCAAGCTCTAATTGGTTTACCATACCTTCTAACTAGCTCTATAAATCTCTTAACGGTATTTATGGGTATTGCGAATCCAATACCTTGAGCATAAGGTATTATAGCTGTTGTAACACCTATTACTTCACCTAATGCATTGATTAAAGGACCACCACTATTACCTGGATTTATTGCAGCATCAGTTTGGATTAAATCTTCCAACACTATGTCACGACCTACTATAGTCCTACCAATAGCACTAACAACACCCATAGTAACCGTAGGGCCAGGTAATCCCAGCGGAGATCCTACTGCGAAGACTATTTCACCAACCCTAACTTCATCTGAGTTTCCTAGCTTTAATGGATGAAGATCGTTGAATTTCGTCTTAATTAATGCTAGGTCTCTATAAGGATCTATGGCTATAAGACTGGCATAGTCACTTTCACCCGTAGGTAGCATTACCTTAATTCTACTAGCACCTTTAACTACGTGAGCATTGGTAACTATTAGACCATTAGGATCTATTACGAAACCTGAGCCAGCACCTTTAATGGGTCTTTGACCCAAGAGTATATCGATACTTGGGATAACAGTAAATATGGTTACAACACCTTTAGCGACATCCTTAACAACATCCGATATAGACCTACTTAAATCACTTAAACTAATTCTCAAACGCACACCTATTTAAAATAGGTCTCAGTCAATCTTAAAGCCCTAACTACTTGACAACTAGGTTGCTTATTTAATAACAATTATTAAGTCATATATAGAATCTTTATGGAGGTTAGTAATTGAGTTCGGTAATCATAAAGGATTTAAGTTATATCATCACTATGGATAAAGAGTTAAGAGTTCTTAGGAATAAGAGTCTATTCATAGATGGAGGTAAGATAAGAGATATAGGTGATTATGCTGACTTAGTTAGAAGGTACGGTGTAGCTGATGAGATAATTGACGGAAAGGGTAAGGCGGCCCTTCCTGGGTTAATAGATGCGCATACTCACGTTGTCATGGTTGCTATGAAGGGTTTAGTTGCAGATCTAGGTGACGTGATATATAGTGTTTATTGGCCTATAGAGAAACTCTTAACACCTGATAAGGTAAGAGCCCTAGCTAGATTAGGTATTTTAGAAGCTATTAAGTCAGGCATAACAACAATATTCGATCATTACTTCTTCGCAGAGGAGATAGCTAAAGCTGCTGAAGAGCTTGGTATTAGGGCTTTTATAGGGCATACAGTCATGAGTTGGGGTGGTCCTTGGGTAGGTGATTCAGAGCTTAATGAGGCATTAAGTTTCTTCAAGAGATGGTATGGGAGATCCGATACTGTAAAGCCTGTATTAGCACCCCACTCACCAGAGACTGTAAGTCCTTCATGGCTTGAGTACATTAGGGATATTGCTAGGGAATATAATGCTTTGATCCATATGCATTTATCTCAGACCCAGAAAGAGGTTGAGGATGTTAAGAGAAGAACAGGCTATACGCCAGTAAGGTTATTGAATAAGCTAGGACTTCTTAATAATAACCTCCTTGCTGTCCATGTAGTATTCGTTGATGAAGAGGAGTTACGTATGATAGCTTCTAGTGGTACAATAGTGGCTCAAACACCTTCAACATATTTACTAGATGGAACACCCTACCATGCTTACACGTTAATGAGACTTGGAGGCAAAGTAGTCTTAGGAACAGATGCCCCGTGCTATAGTGATGGTATAGACATGTTTAGGGAGATGAGAAATTTAATCTACACTCAGAGGTTATTAAACCGAAACCCTACAATAATCAATGCTCGTGAGGTACTGAGCATAGCAACCATATCTGCCGCGAAGGCGTTAAACATACATGAACTAGGATGTTTATGCAGGGGTTATATCGCAGATGTAACCCTCATAGACTTAAGAAAGCCTAAATTTACACCTATACATGATGCTATATCATCCATAGTCTATACAGCCACAGCAAGTGATGTTAGTGACGTTATAATTAATGGTAAGGTACTGGTTAAGGAAGGAAGGTACGTTCATGCCGATGAAGGAAAGATGATGAGTGAAGCTGAGAAAGTATCTAAGGACTTAATATTATCAGCTATTAACGAAAACCCTAAGCTTAAGGCTTTACTTAAGGTTTAGCTTCCGCAATCCCAGCAAGGCTGTTGCAGTTAATGCTGTGGTAGCAGTAAGTAATGCGTAAAGGGAGAATAGCAGTCTAGGATTCATGGCAATAACGTAGTAACTTAAATAAGAACCAAAGCAAATACCTAAGTCATTTAAGGCTAATAATACAATAACAAGTCTTATATTAAGCCTCGGAGGAATTCTTAACGCGAATGCGATGAAAGCTACCTTGAAGATAGCTGAAGACGCTGAAGTACTTACTACCCCAAGTATAAATTCCTCAGGAGTGTAAGAGTATCTATAAATTAATCCACCAATGCTTATGCCTATGAGGCTTAGAGGTATTAACCATGAAGAGTAAAATTTAGTTAATAGGTATGAGGTAATAATAGATGAAAATGCATATATGACTCCTCCAATAACTAAAATGGTGAGTACCGCATTAACATCATCAAGTAACATCATTGTAAATGTGGGTAAGTAAGGACGCACAAGACCGTAACCAACGTACGTAAACATTATGCTCAACACTACGAAATCAGCGCGTCTTAGATAATACTTGAAATACTCGCCATAAGCTCCATCAGTATACTGCACATGGACTATGTCTCTTAATTGCGAGATTAACATTAGTGTCAGCATAACCACTATCATAGACATTATTAACGATATAATTGTTAAGAAGGTAAGACCATATACATAAAGAAGCTTATATGACACTAAAGCTGCGATAGCTGATGAAAGACCTAGCGATGCATTGTATAGCCCAACACATTTATTCTTTGTATTTAAATCCTTAGGTGTAATAAATATCATGATCCAAATAATGACTATAAGAATTGACGTAATAAAGCCCTGCATAAACCTAGCTAAGAGTATAGCATGTGCGTTATCCACATTAGTTAATATGACCAGTGAGATAGGCAAAAGGAGAGATAATAGCACTAGCCGCTTTAAATACTTAATGTTTAATATGAGGAATATCTTGGCTAGGAAGGATGACATAAAATACATAAGTATGGTCAAGTGTATGTAAGGATAGAAAGTAAGGCTTTTATAAAAGACTAGATAGAGAGGCAATATAGGTTCAAGTAATAAAGAACCCAACGTTATCAAAACGCCGAAGAGTATTATAATAACATAAATGTTCATATTTCCATGATTAGATCATAAAGCAGTTAAATTACCTTTGCCTTAATGCTTTTTCATACACTACTAGGTTCTCAGCCCATATTCTGCATGTACCCTCTATGCTTACCATGCATGGCCCAAAGGGTCTTTCAGGTGTACACGCCTTTAAGAATAGAGGGCAATCTATAGGCTTAGCTCGCCCTAAAACTACGTCTCCACACCTACATCCTGGTATTAGGTCATTAATATAACGCTTGCTTGGGTCAATGCTTAATTCCCTCATGGCGTCATATAGCTTAAACTTATCTTTAAGTATCACACCACTAAGAGGAATCACACCTATACCTCTCCAATACGCATTAACCACTTCATAAGCTTCATTAATTACCTTTTTAGCATATGTGTTACCCTCAGCTTTAACCACTCTTTTATATTCATTAATGAGCTTAGGCTTCTTTATAAGTAGCTGTTTAAGTATTAATAGTATTGAGATAAGTACATCAATAGGTTCAAACCCTGTCACAATAGTCGGTATACCGTACTTTTCAGGTATGAACTTCCACGCATTTGCACCTATAATTGCTGATACATGGCCTGGAGCTATAATTCCTTCAAGCTTCACATCCTTAACACTGCTTAATAAATAGTTCATAACAGGTGGTGTAAGTCTATAAGCACTCATTATCATTAGATTTCGAGGAATAATTCCCCGAACTAATGGTTCCGCTGTTGAAGGCATGGTCGTCTCAAATCCAACAGCAAAGAATATGAAATTCTCATTAGGTCTCTCCTTAGCTAATTTTATAGCGTCGAGAAAACTGTAT
>CAZUAD010000073.1:0-1029 GCA_964618155.1 uncultured Desulfurococcaceae archaeon | reverse complement strand
CTTACCAGGTGTAATGCAAATAGGACAGCCAGGGCCTGCGATTAAGTCTATGTTTTTAGGCATTAAGGACCTTATACCGTAATATGTTATAGTCCATTCATGCGTACCACAAAAATTCATTATGTTTATACTCACATGATTTAATTTAGAGGAGGCAATATCATGAATGTACCTAATAATCTCCTTAGACTTAGGGTTCTTCTCATACAGAGCTTTAATCTTAGTTCTTAAATCAACCACTCTCCATAACCACGTTAGAGAGGATTTTTAGGTTAAATTTTACACTGGTCTTTGGATAAATATGAGAGAAGGAAGTATAAAGATTTACCACGGCGCTGGAGCGAGGGAGATGTGGGAATTAATAGATTCATTAATAATAAGTAAAGTCCCTAAAAGACTTATGAAGGTATTAGGCGGTATCGGCATTGACGTACTAGACGATGGTTCTGCTATAAAGTTAGGTAATGAGTACTTAGTACTTAGCGTTGATAGCTATACCGTAAACCCTATATTCTTTCCTGGAGGTAATATAGGACATTTAGCTGTTAATGGCACCATAAACGACCTAGTTGTCATGGGCGCTAAGCCAGTAGCATTTATGGATACAATAGTCGTAGAGGAGGGGTTTCCATTAAGTGATTTAGAAACTATAGTGAATTCCATGATAGAGGTGTTAAAGAGTGAGGGTATCGCGCTTATTGGTGGCGACTTCAAGGTAATGCCGAAGGGTAGTATAGATGGAATAGTAATTACAGGTATTGGTATAGGCATAACCGACACATTGATTGTTGACAATAACATCAATGAAGGTGATAAGCTTATAGTGATCTCACCCATAGCTGAACATGGTGCAGTCATTCTTGCTGCCCAACTTGGGCTTTTAGACCAGGTTAAGGGGTTAAAAAGTGATTCAAGACCATTAACTAAGGTATTATTACCTGTATTAAAGAAGTTTAAAGGATATATCCATGCTGCTAGGGATCCAACGAGAGGCGGGCTTGCTGCAGTACTTAATGAGTGGGTTAAGGA
>CAZUAD010000072.1:4699-7039 GCA_964618155.1 uncultured Desulfurococcaceae archaeon | reverse complement strand
ATATAATTGCTCCTCATCCCACTTCCTAAGTAGTTCAAGTTCTAATGAAGGATCCCAGCGTTTTATCGTAATGGCACTCCTACGCTCCACAAGGTCACCCAAACATAATTTTAACGAGATTTTTAAGTGATATACCCATGTAGGTTAGGATTGAAACATTAATAACTCCTTAGGTGTATTCAAGATTAAGTATGCAGCACCCACTAATACCACGTCATCACCGAGTGGTGTTAATGAGATCTTAGGCTTCCTATTAGTTAAGTATCTATCAACGTATCTAAGTACAAGTTCTATAAAGTCTTTATTATTTAAGGCAATACTACCGCCGATACTAACTACTTCGGGGTCATAAACATTAATAACTGATGCTATACCAGCTCCGTCTACCTTAGCAAGTTCATTAACTAGTGAATTAGCGAAGGAATCGCCTAGCCTCCATAATTTAAAGAGGTCTTGAGGTCTTAGTAAGCCCTGTAAAGCTAATTCGTACGCCTTAGTTTTAGCTCCCCTCCATGACGACGCCCTAATCTTAGCGTATCTAGGTATACCTGATCCTGAAGCTATACCCTCCCAATGACCTAATCCTCCACATCCGCACTTAATCTCATCACTTAAGTCCAAAACTATATGCCCTATTTCGTGAGCATTACCATCCTTACCTAGTAACAGGTTATCGTTAACTATAGCACCTCCACCAATGCCTGTGCTGAAGGTTATGTATACGACATTCGAGTACCCTCTTCCAATACCTGCATTATACTCACCCCATACTGCTGCTACGCAATCGTTAACTACGTAAGTTCTTACATTGAAGTACTTAATTAGGGGGTCTCTAAGCCTGAAATTTCTTAACGGATTATTAGGTGTGTTAACGACGTCACCACGCCTTATATCTATAGGCCCTATAGTTCCAACACCTATCCCTAAGAGCTTAGAACTCCTTACCTTGCTGATGAGTTTTTCAGCATGCTTTATGATCTCATTAACCACACTTAATTCATCACCACTAGTAGGGGTTTTCACAATAATCTTTCTTAATAATTCCCCTTTATTATTAAAGATAGCAATCCTGAGATTAGTTGCGCCAACATCTACAGCAAGTACTACTTCATCCATAAGACTCTCCACCATAACCTCTAGGTTTAGTCCTCTTAAAGTAATTGCATACCTCATTAGCTAATGATTTAGGATCATTAACTATCTTAATAGTACTCAACTTCCTTTCATCTATGTATGGAGTAAAGGCTGATAACTTATCTGAGGGAAGCCCTGTCATACCCAGTATGAAGACAGGTATACCTTCAGTGTAAGCGGTAATGACCTCCTGGATAGTCCCTGAAGCACCACCTAAAACCACGAGAACTTCTGAGGTTCTTACCAGGAATACACTCCTAACTCTAAATGAGACACCAGGTCTTATAACTATAGAGTCTAAAGGAAATCTCACATCCTCCATCTCAAGCGGCGGTATGATAACTACCTTAAACCCCAATTTAAGACCTTCATCAACTATGTACCTCATTAACCCCCAATAACCACCTACAATAATGACTACCTCACTTGGATTCATGCATAGGGCAAGTACTTCAAGAAACTCCATACTCGCCTGCTTTAGGTAATCTGATGGAGGGCCAGAATATGCTGCTATACCGAGATATCTATGCATACTCTCAAACCTAAAATCTTAAGCAAACTAAGGTATATGAGTTATAGGGTGGGTATGGGAGGAAGTTACGTTGACGCCATCTTTAGGAGGAAGGAGTGCATATACTGTGGTTTATGCTGCCAAAACACTGAGATGATCTTACTTAAGGAGGATATAGAGAGACTTACTAGACTTGGTTTTAGGAAGGAGGATTTTACGGTTTTTAAGGACGGATATATGAGGTTGAAGAATGTAGATGGACACTGCTTCTTCTACGACTCTAAAACAGGATTATGTAAGGTATATAAACATAGACCACTAGGCTGTAGGATATATCCAGTCATATGGGTTGAAGGGGTTGGAGCTACAGTAGATAATGAGTGTCCACTATCCCATACAATTACCCATGAAGAACTTAAGCTAGGTATTAAACTTCTTAAGGACTTTCTTAGCAAATTAAAGAGAGAGTACGCATAAATTTGGAGGTTATGATCTATGTGCAGAATGTTAGCCTTAATTTGGGGAAGTAAGGAGGGACTAGAAATAGTTAAGAAATTAATGGAGTTACTCGTTAAGTCATCACTTGATGACCCATTACTTAAAGATTTACATCCTGATAGAAGGCATTGCCACGGTTACGGCTACTTCACATTCTACTTAGAGTCTAATACATGGAACATGCTATGGGGTAAGGG
>CAZUAD010000072.1:0-4689 GCA_964618155.1 uncultured Desulfurococcaceae archaeon | reverse complement strand
CTTAGGACTAGATGAGAAATCCTGTATAGAGAATCTAGAAAGGCTTAACCAGTTAGTTAAGCACTTAAACAATATATTGAGTAACTCACAGAAGGGTCTTATATTACTGCATAGTAGGAGAGCTGGTAAGGAGCCTAGGGGGTTAGCACAAGCTCATCCCTTTATCTACATAATTAGTTCTAGGAATTATCAAAGGATCATAGCCCTAATAGGTAATGGAAGTATAAGTAAGGATAGCTTAGCATTGTACTTAGGGCTAGACCCGACATCCTATAGTGATACAAACATATTAACCACCTGGATAGGAAGACAGCTTAGTTATGGTATGAGTTTAACTGAGATAACTTCGGAATTGAAGAAATTAGTTCCTAAAGCATTAAACATAGCCATATCCGATGTAAGATATGGGGTTAAGGGCATTGATGTAAAGCTGCATGTATATTCATACATCATCGAGGGTCTAGACGAGAAGGTTTATGAATACTATAAACCCGTAATCGTAGACCTAGAACATGTTAAAGGATTTGTATCATCGAGTATAGATTTATTAGCTAAGAGGAAGGGTCTTGACTTAAAAGGGTATGTAGTTATTGATGAGTTAAAGACTTTCAGCCTTTAAGCTCTCTTTATAGCTGCATCTATGGCCTTATCTAATATCTCTAAGGCTATATCGACATGCTCCTTTTTGATTACTAGAGGTGGCTGTATTCTTAATGCGGACCTACCAGCACCTAGGATAATCAAACCTCTCTTAAATGCTTCTTCGATGACTAAATTCCTTAGCTTAGGATACGGCTCCTTACTATCTCTACTCTTAACGAATTCAACCCCTATCATTAACCCTTTACCTCTTACGTCACCTATGGGTTCATACTTATCCTGAAGCTCCTTAAGCCTCTTCATGAAGTAATCACCAACCCTTGCTGCGTTCTCAACTAGCTTCTCGCTCTTAATTATGTCTAGTACGGCGATTGCTGCTGATATTACTATGGGGTTAGCTCCTAAGGTATTCTCGTGGGAGTCAGGATCCCATTCTAGTAGTTCAGCACGTGCCACACAAGCTCCTAGAGGTAATCCGTTAGCTATAGCTTTTGAGAGGGTCATTACATCTGGAATTACGCCGTCATAGTATTGTATAGCCCACATCTTACCCGTTCTACCAAAGCCTGTTTGTACCTCATCTACTATTAGGTAAAAGCCGTACTTCCTACTCATCTTGTAGAGTGCATCCATGAACTTTAATGGTGCAGGTACTATACCTCCAGCTCCTAATATGGGTTCTATTATGACGCCTGCAACCTCATCTGGTGGTACTACATGTTGGAAGAGGAAGTCCTCCATGTAGGCTATAACGGCTTCAACGCAGTCATCACCTTCTAAGCCCTTGAATGGACATCTGTAAGTGTTGGGGAATGGTACATGAACTACACCACCCATAAAGGGGAAGAACCTCCTCCTAGCACTTAACTTAGTTGTGGTGAATGCCAGTGAACCGAAGGTCCTACCATGAAAGCCTGGTACGAAACCTATGAAGTAGGGCTTTCCTGGTGAATGCCATCTAACAGCCTTTAGAGCACACTCAACAGCCTCAGTTCCTGAGTTACCGAAGAATACCCTCTTCGGAAAGTCACCAGGTATTTCAGCTATTAACTTTTCAGCATATATCACCTGTAAGTAATTGTAGAAGTCACATGAATTCGTGTGATCTAACATATCAGCAGTCTTTTTTATGGCTTCAACTACTTTAGGGTGTCTATGACCAACATTAACAACAGCTATGCCTGAACCAAAGTCGAGATATATGTTACCGTCAACATCCTTAATCCATACATACCAGGTCTCAGCAGGAACTAAGGGTGCGGTCCTTGTTAATGAGGTTGATATAACCCTCTTATCCCTCTCAATCCACTCACGTGCCTTAGGACCAGGAGGTTCAACCACTATCTTAGGTCTCGATACGTCTATTACCATTAAATCCACCTTAACATTACTTAAGGAAGGCTTTAAATTATCATATTTTACTCATATGAAGTAATCAGTATCTTAAGTAGCTACCTTACTAATCATTTACTCCTAAACATGCATTACTCAGTAGTTAGTACCAGAACTCAATGTAACTTTAACTTAAAGTACTCAGTTTAAATAACGGTTAAAAGCAGGTATATCCTACATTCATGGTGTGGTATTTGAGTATAGATGGTGTTAAAGCACTTTTTGAGCCTAAGAATGTTGCCGTTATTGGTGCTTCAAGAGATCCTTCAAAGACTGGACACATAATCCTTAGGAACATAGTTGAGGCTGGGTTTAAGGGAGGTATTTACCCGGTTAATCCTAAGGCGGATAAGATATTAGGCATTAAGGTGTATCCTAACCTTAAGAGTATTCCTGAAGATATAGATTTAATAGTTGTTGTTGTGCCAGCGAGAATAGTTCCTAGGGTTATGGAGGAAGCTGGTGAGAAGGGTGTTAAGGCGGCAGTCATAATATCGGGTGGTTTTAGGGAGGTAGGTCCTGAAGGTGCTAAGTTGGAGCATGAGGTAGTTAGTATAGCCAGGAAGTACGGTATTAGATTCTTAGGCCCTAACTGCCAAGGAGTTAATAACCCACACTTAGGTTTATGTGCTTCATGGCCTCTAATAAAGGCTAAGGGTCCCTTAGCCATAATATCCCAAAGCGTTACTGTAGCTGCAACCTTCGAGATCTGGGCTGAAAGTGAGGGTGTAGGTATTAGCAAAATGGCTGCACTAGGTAATAAGGCTGATATAAATGAGCTCGACCTTCTTGAATACCTAGGTCAGGATGAGAATACGAAGGCGATAGCTATGTACATAGAGGCAGTAAGTGATGGTAGGAGGTTCATAAAGTTGGCCGAGGAGATATCTCTTAAGAAGCCCATCGTGATACTTAAGTCAGGACGTACTGAAGCTGGTGCTAGAGCTGTTGCATCACATACAGGCTCATTAGCTGGTTCATACCAACTATATTTAGCAGCGTTTAGGAAGGTGGGTGCCATACCTGTTGACAGTATTGAAGAATTATACGACGTTTCTAAGGGATTAGCATTATTACCTAGACCTAAGGGTAATAGGGTGCTAATAGTTACATCATCAGGTGGTTCGGGAATTATATCAACGGATTACGTAGAAATGTTAAGTATGAAGATGGCTGATCTAAGAAATGAAATAGCTACCACCTTAAAGAGCAAACTACCCCCTCATTGCATTGTTAGAAACCCTCTTGACGTTACAGGTGATGCTAATGCTGAAAGATACGATATAGTACTTAATGAAGTATTCAAGGACGAGGATATAGACATAATAATAACCATATTCGGGGATCCAATACCTAATGCTACCGAAGTTGTCGAGAAGTGGTTTAGAAAGGGGAAGACAATTATCCCCGTATACCTAGGAGGGGGAAGAGTTGAGGAAGTAGAAAAGGCAAAGATGCATTCCAAAGGTATACCAGTATTTCCAACGCCTGAAAGAGGAGTTAAGGTAGCAAAGGCTTTATGGACCTATACTGAATACCTCCTAAAGAAGAAGTTGATTAAGTCAGGTTAAGGTTAAGATATTTTTAAATTCTCAATACGATCTTTATCAGCTCATGTAAATTAGGAAATGGGTACCTAAGGTAAAGCTTATCTATATCACCTACTACGATCTCATCCTCGATGAACCCGCTTAACCTCGACTTAATAGCGAGCTTATCTCTCATGTTTAAGTTTATTAGTTCTATCTTAACCACTTTATCACCCCTACTTCCTAAGATGATGAACCCTTTATATCCCTCATTTATGAACTCATCTATTACTTCACTAACGTATATTCGTTCCTTACTATATACATCGTAGTATATGAGAACATAGTTCCTTAACCTCATTGACTTACCCTTAATCTCAGCTACATACCTCGCTTCATCTCTACCATAGGATTCAACCAGCTCATCAATTAATGCCTTAAATCCGTTGAGATTTCCTTCAAGAATGAGTTCAACAATCTTATAGAAGTTACTAATATTAAGCAATGCTGTAAGTGAGGCCTTACTTAAGTCCTCAATAGTTAGACCTGAATACCTTCCTTCAACAATTGATGCCAGCACCTCAACCTGTGATGATGTTACCTTAAGTATTTGTGACATGAGCTTAGTCATAGACTTCGGCGGAGGCTCTATTAATTCTAATGGTGTAAACCCGCCTTTACGCCATACGAATACACCACCAAATCTCTCATTAATATTTAAGAATAACGGCTCTTCACCTTCCCGAATTTTATCCTTAAATTCATCTCTTATACATAGTAAAGCATAATTGCTAGTTAGCCTTAAATTCCTTAAGTAATCTATGCTATTTATTATTAGGAGTGGTTCAAGTCCTTCACTTCTATACTCCCTCAGTAGAAGTGAGGCAGCAATAATGCAGTCAAGAGGTGGTGGTGTGACGATTACTCTTCGTTTAGCTAGATAATTAGGAAGCAATAAACCACCTCTAGGTATAGTTATGCCAAGTAACTTAAATTACATTATGACCTCGATACTCTGTCATGAGCTGTTTATTACTTAGTAATTTAATGTGTATGTTTTAAAAGAAGCTTAAAAAGTATTTTTTGTGGTGTTTTGTGAAGTGATGAGTTTTGCCTAAACACGTTATAGGTATTGATGAACCAGGTAGGAGGGCTATATTAATTGGTA
>CAZUAD010000071.1:0-7054 GCA_964618155.1 uncultured Desulfurococcaceae archaeon | reverse complement strand
ATGTAACGATTAATGCTAACGTTATTAACGCTAAAAATAGTTGAGAACTAGCTAAAGTCATGCCTTAAATATGCCTCGATAACACTTCTCTCCCTAAATCGCCTTAAGCTGGTTTAACAAAGCCCCACTTCTCTAATGCCCTCTTTAACTCCTTATGTGTTTCAGCGTACTCATCTAGAGGTACTCCCTTACTTATAGCTTCAAGAGCTTGCCTAACAGCTGCAGCACCTGCTCTCGGCCCATCAGGATGTCCTACAACGCCTCCACCAACCTGTATCACTAAGTCCTTACCTAGAACCCTAACAACTTCAGGTAGTGTTCCTGGATGCAGGCCTCCCGATGATACTGGTAACGCGGGCTTTATGTGGTGCATATCCTGCTCTAGATGGAAGTCATCGTCAGGATCAGGCTTAAACACCTTCTCCCTTAGTATCCTAGCATATCTTATGACATCTTTAGTCTTAGCTTCAAGCTTACCAACCTCTGGAGTACCTATATGTATTTGGTCAACACCTATAACCCTATAGAGCTTAGCTAGAACGTACATCGATATTCCATGGTATGGATTCCTAGTGAAGGCTGCGTGCATTGCTCTATGAGCATGTATGGCTAGTCCATACTCTTCAGCTAAATCCCTTATGTACGTTAGTGCTGCCCAACCAGTTATTACGACATCAACCATTACGTAGGGATTACCGTAATCAGCTACGAGCTTTAACCTACGCTCCATCTCCCTAATATCAGCTGTGATGTTAGCAAACCAAACCTTCCTTTCACCAGTCTCCTTCTCTACCTTATCTATGACCTTCATTATCACCTTCGCTCGAGCCTCAAACCTACAGTAGCTAGGACTCACTAGGTTCTCATCATCCTTTATGTAATCCATACCACCAACAAGTATGTCATAGGCTAATCTCTCTAACTCCTCTGGTGTATACCCTACCTTAGGCTTGGGGACAGTACCTACTATAGGTCTATCATATACCTTGAATATGTTTCTAACACCTTCAATACCCTTACTTGGCCCTTTAAACCCATCTAAGAACTTCCTGGGTAGGTATACATCTTCAAGCCTTAAACCCTTGACCCTCCTCATACCGAATATGTTACCAGCTATTGACGCTAGTAATCCTGGCATGTTACCCTCCTCAAAGAGTTCTACTGGGTAAGCTATCCTTACGATGTATGTTCCATCACCTAAGTCCTTAAAGTAGTATGCCTTACCCATTAACCTATCAAGTCTCTTCTGATCGTACCATTGGTATAGTGTTGTCCAAGTACCTACACTACTCTCAGCTGCAACACCGCCTGTAGCGTCTTCAACGCTAAATCCCTTAGCTGGTGTAACCCTGTATACAGCAATGATGTCGTTATCTAGGTCAGGCTTATAGTCCTTCTTTATGAAGAGTGGGTAGGGCTCAAATTCCTCAGGTATACATTTCACCCATATGTTCGTAAGTTATCAAGGAAAAATACTTAACCTCACTTCCTACTACGCCTCAAGAATATTAAATAGGTAATTAACATTAGAACTACTACAGCAAGTGTGATAATAACTAAAGCTTCAGTACTAACCTCCCAATGAATCCCCTTATCCTTCTCTGTTAGCCTGGTCATTGAAAAGATGAGTAGCTTACATGAATCCTTACCCTCAATTAGGGTAGCTATACGATCGCCTCTGGACGACCAGGTAAGTAACGTTAAGTACCCGTCAATAAGCTTAGATTCAGCTATCTCGCTTAGGTTGCTATGGACAAGCCTCAATGTACTCCTTAAACCTTTATCTTCCCTCCTAACAATACCTAAAGCTATAATGTCTTCACGAGGGCTCCATGCTGCATCACTTACAATATACCCCTTCCTTATAGCTTGAATACCATAACCTCCTAATTCCTTAGTTATAACTCCATCATTTAATGAGGTCACGATTAGTAGGTAATTACCCCTAAAGCCCTTATAGAATATTACCGCTTTACCACTACGTGACCACTCAACATACCTTTTAGGTGGTTCGCTAATGCTTAGGTGACCTCCATAGGGCAGTACATACTTAAACACCTTATCCCCACATGGTTTGATAATCCATAACTCCGTCCTTGTTAGAAAGTTTAGTGATAGATTACATAGCATGTTGAGTGCTATTAACTCATCAGTACCCCACTCAACATCTTTAACTAAGCAATCACCTAATTCAACTCCTGAGAGAATGCTTAAATTATGACTAAGTATATGTAACTCACCCTTCAACGTTAAACCTCCTACCTTAGGAATGAACCTATAGGTGGCTACAGCAATATTTCCCTTAGAACTCCATGAGAGGCTACTTACAGTACCATTAATTAAGACCTCCGTAACCACCTTGCCCTGCGGTGTGACAACGGATAGAATTGACGAATTTAACGACTTAGCTGTGTAAGCAATCGCTAATAAGTCTTTACTGGGAGCCCATGAGGAGTAAAGAATTATGTCGAATAATGTATTAGGAGTTATCTCAGAGATCTTACTGCCACTGAGTGAGTAAATAAGTACTGCATGACGTGTTCTAATGGCTAGGTACTCACCACTAGGAGACCACTCAAAATCAAGAATTTGAGCACCTATGAACAATCTCTTCAATTCTTTAGTAGATACATTGTATAGGTAAATAGTATCAGTACCAACAAGTGCTATTGATTCATACTCAGGGTTCCATGAAATCTTACTTATAGCTTGAGGTGCAATCTCTTTAAGGGAAACTTCATCCTCAATAGTTAATACTAAAGTATGCTGGCTAATGATTTGTGAGGTTAGAATTAGGAAAGTCGTTATAGTGATCAGCATGAGTAAAGTTAAGGATCTCATACCCACACCCAATGATGTAGTGTTAAGGGTAAGTTAAGTGGGTATGCTTCTTATACTAACCTCAATATGGAGTACTGATTAAATTCCTCTATACCTAAAATCTTAAGATTTAGGGGTCTAATGTGTAAAGGGCTATTAACTACTATGGTATGGTATTCACCACGTTCTCCTAATGGATCAATATTTAATTCCTTACAGTAATTCATGAAATCGTTAAGCGACTCACTAGTTAGCTTAAATCCTAACCACTTCCTTAGCTCCTTAATAACGCCTATGATTGTAGCCTCAATACCTGATTTAAATATTTTAACCATTAACTCCTGAGGATCTTCACCCCATAGGGGCTCTATGAGCTTTGCTCCTAACTCGTTAGCTATTGACTCCATATACTTAAGGTGGTCCTCTATATATACATCACCAGCAACTATCTCATTCACATGAAGCTTGCTAAGGAAGTTAACTAAATCGCTTCTCTCACGACCTTTCTTAAGTCTTAAAGTTACTGCAGGAATGCCTGAATTTAATATTGTCTCGATAGACTTACCAAGATTAACTACATGGGGACTTGGTTGTGGAGCTTCGTAGATAAGCATTAAAGCTAGGTCAACCTTACCTACCCTCATTGCAGCATAGAATGAATCTTTACCTCCAGACATAAGAGCTACACGTACCATCATGATCTAGAGTCGTGGGAGGTACAATAGTTTTTCTGCGATAATTCAGAAGTAGGTTAGGCTTACTTAATCTTTATAAACCTTTAACAACGTTAAAATGTGGGTAAGAGGTTAACGTAATGTCTAGCACTATAAACCTAAGGAATGTAGTAGCACTCATAGTTAGTGAGCTTGGTTGCGTTCATCCATTCAGGATTAGTAGGTTCTTAGTCCTCATTAATTGGAAACTAACAGAGCTTCTTGGTTATCCGCTACTTAGGTTTCATGTTGAAGGTCTTAAAGCTGGTTTCTACATTCCTGAACTACCTAAGGTTATCGAAGATGACCCATGCTTTAAACGTGATAAGGCTAGGGGTTGTATTACATTCACTTGTAGCAAGCCTTTACTACCTTCATGGCTTCATGAATTAATTAAGGACATTTTAAGAGGTGCTGAAGGACTTAGTGATGAGGAGTTGAATAGGTTGGTCATAAGGGATTCAAGGTATGATGAGCTCTTAAAGAGAGGTGGTTTCCTACGCCTAAGTTAGTAAGCGTTACTGGTGGTAAGGGAGGTACTGGGAAAAGTACTGTTGCTGTCAATATAGCCACATTACTGTCCATGGAGAGAGCTTTAGTACTTGCTGATCTAGATGTTGAAGAACCAAACGACCACATATTACTAAACACTAAGTTAGAGAATGAAGAACCAGTCACCATAATGCTGCCACGCATTGATTACAGTAGGTGCATTAAGTGTGGGGTATGTGGTGAAGTATGTGATACTGGGGCAATAGTGGCTCCTAAGGGGAGACTACCTTTCGTCATACCTAGGCTATGTAGTGGTTGTAGGGCATGCTACTTCGCATGCCCCGTTAAGGCAATAAGTGAGGGTTTAAGGGTTATAGGTCATACATACCATACCAGAGTTAAGTTAGGGACCACATCATTTGACTTAATTACTGGTGTCTTAAGGGAGGGTGAAGAGCATACACCACCTGTCGTTATAGCTGCTAAGAAGAGGGCATTAAGCATTCCAAGAGACCTCGTAATCATAGACACTAGTGCTGGAACGGCTAATCATGTATCCATAGCCATTAAGGACTCAGATATAGCCTTAGTAGTTACTGAGCCAACACCCCTAGGACTACATGACTTAGAGATGATATTAGAGCTAACGTCAACCTTAGGCATTGAATCCTGGGTATTAGTTAATAGGTATGGAATAGGAGGTTCAGCTAAGTTTCTTGATAAATTAAAGGAGGTAGTTAGTAGTTTTAAAACGAAGATTGTTGCCCTAATACCTTACTCCTATGAGGTAATTCACTCATACGTTAAGGGCTTACCATTAGTCATCATGCACCCAGACCATGAGGTGTCGAAGGTATTGAGGTACGTCTCAAACCTCATTAACGAGGTGATTTAGCATGTTAGAGATTGTCGTAGTTAGTGGTAAGGGTGGTGTTGGAAAGAGCACCTTAGCATCAACGTTAGCCCTATACCTCTCAATGAGAGGCTATGATGTAATAGCTGTTGATGCTGATGCGGATGCACCAAACCTTCACCTCATTTTAGGGGTTAATAGATGGGATTATGAGGAGGATTACGTAGATGCGTGGGTAGCTACGATAGATTATGGTAAGTGTGATTCATGCGGTATATGCGCTGATGTCTGCCCCTTCAATGCTGTAAGGTACGTTGATGGCAGGTACTACATAGATAGCGTCATATGTGAGGGTTGCCTAACATGTAGTTTAGCGTGTCCTAGGAAGGCAATAGTTAGAAGGAGGGAGGTTAGGGGTAAGTTAAGGCTTACATTAACGAATTATGGCTTCCCCTTAATCTCAGCTAGACTAGCTGTTGGTAGACCAAGTAGTGGTAGATTGGTTGCCGAGATTAGGAGTAGGGCTAAGGAGCTTGCTACAAAGGACTCAATAATAGTTGTTGATTCAGCTGCCGGTATAGGTTGTCAGGTTATATCATCCATAGCAGGTTCAAATGCCGCAATACTCATTACAGAACCTACACAAGCTAGCTTTAGTGATTTGAAGAGGGTTCATAGCGTTGTCAAGTACTTCATGCTACCTTCAGCCTTAGTGATTAATAAGTATGATATAAACCCGGAATTTACGGATAAAATACTTGATTACGCGCGTAATGAGAATATTGACGTTTTAGGTCTTATACCGTATGATGATAGCGTACCAGAATCTATAACATTCATGAAGCCCCTAATACACTTATATCCTAACTCACAAGCTGCTAGGGCATTAGTTGAAATTACGTCAAAGATTGAGGAAAGGATTATTAAGTCATGGCATACTTGGTCAAGAAGGTTTAAGCCATTGAAGTTCATACCTTACAAGCCCTTAATTATTAAATCCTCAAGTTAGGGGTGTAGTCCATGGTTAAAATAGCTATACCCTCAAATGGCCCTGGAGGTCTAGAGGATATAGTTGCATCAAGGTTTGCTAGGGCAGCTAAATTCACAATAGTTGAGGTTGATGAGAAGGGCAACGTAGTGAGTGTTAGCATCCATGAAAACCCTGTTCAAGCGGCTAGTGGTGCTGGTGTTAAGGTAGCTCAATGGCTTCTAAACCTAGGCGTTAAGGCGGTTGCAGCAGTTAGTATAGGACCTAATGCTAGGGTAGTTCTTGAGGAGTTAGGTATTAAAGTGGTTACCGTGCCAGCTAATATAAGGGTGGGAGAAGCCCTTAGTAAGGCTGTCAATGAGGTTCTTAAGTACTAATATTAATCTAAAAACCCTTTTTCCCTTACTCATCCCACATATTGTTGCTTACTATATGTAGCCTAAGGCCCTTAATCTCTCCTTAACCTTCTCTTCCTCCTCCTTACTAAGTTCCTTACCACCCTCCTCTTCTGTTAAAACCTCCTGGAGTAGGAATTCAACAAGCTCTTCAACACTCGAGAAACCTCCCTGCTCCTTAATGAACTTCTTAGCTTTCTCGTATAGCTGCTTAGATATCTCAATACTAACCTTATCCTCACTCCCCAACTAGGACACCACAGAACCTGTACGTTAAATGTTAATAAAGTAATCTAGTGATTTTATGAGAGCAGTATCTCGAAAAGCTTATCCTTTACGTTCACTAAGTCTATAACTCCAGCATCACCCTTACCTATGGTTCCTTCAGGATCATATATGGAGAAGACGCCAAACCAGTCATGAACAGCATCATCAGGTCCTCTATCGTTCTCTGGTAGGTACTTTGTCGGCCATCCAATAGTTCCTGCAGGTCTCCAACTCAGATTATCCAGATACACCATTAAATCTGGAGCATCACCTTCGACCTTAGGGTATAGCTCCTCTGGTCTAAATACCTTGTTCTCCCATTTCTCACCATGAGGCCCTCTTATCTTACTTATGTCCCTCCTTAATTGATTAATTACGTCTTCGTAATATTTAGGCTCGACAACCCCTCTCTTTTCCCTACCCCTAAGATTTATGAAGACCCTACTATAGTACCCACCCCAAGCCCATGCTATAGTGTGATCCCAGTCAACCATATCTTCAGTAATATCCGTACCAGCCTTAACGT
>CAZUAD010000070.1:0-7074 GCA_964618155.1 uncultured Desulfurococcaceae archaeon | reverse complement strand
AGAGGATGTTGTGATAAGGTATGAACCGTTAAGGATAGGTGGTGTCGTAATTCAGTGGAGTGCTGTAGTGATGGCTGGTCTACACGTCGACCCACTACTCATCAGGTCAAGAGCCATCGTAGATGCTACAGGACACGATGCCGAGGTGTTAAGAATAGTAGCTAAGAAAGTACCTGAATCAAAGCTAGTAGTTAAGGGTGAAAGCTCAGCATACTCTAGCGTAGGTGAGGAATTAGTAGTTAAGCATACTGGTAGAGTAATCCCTGGTCTCTACGCTACAGGCATGGCTGTTGCTGCTCTCCACGGACTTCCCAGGATGGGACCAATATTTAGTGGAATGCTACTATCGGGAAGAAAGGTGGCGGAGGTGATTTTAAAGGACTTAGGTCTATTAACCTAACATAGCCATTCTACTTAGGTACTACGCCTAGGCTCTTACTATAATCTTCAAGTCTTTTAATGACCTCCTTCTTAAAACCTATGTAAATACCGCCCTCTTTAAAGCCTACGAAGCATATACTAGACTTCCCAACATCTAAGATCTTAGGGCCCTCCCACCTAACTATTAGACCTAAGACTCTCTTACCATCAATTACTAAGTACCTCTTGAATATAACCTTAAATCCCTTGGCTAACCCATAAACGTAGGCATATAAGCCGTCACCATACCTTACTCTAAGGGGTTCAAGCTTAGGTGATTCTATGTCTACATGAGTAACTCTAGCACGGCTATAGCCCTTTACATGAATGTAAATACTGCATGGTGTTAAGTACTCACTACCCTTATCAGTACTAAGTAGCACCTCACCCTTAACTAATAACTTACCAGGACCCGGACCAGTCATCCAGATACTTACTCCTACGGATCTTTAATCCATTCTATACTTAAAATTCTTGAGATAATGCTTCTTACGTAATCTATAGTCTCCTTACTATCCCTTGTAGGCTCCTCCATCAACCTCTTAAAAACCTCGTCCCTAATATTATTAGGCTCCTCCATAAACCCTACAAGATATGAAATCATTGCCTCAGCTGCTCTAGGCCCATAACCTCCTCCCCCAAGGCTTAAGAGGGGGATCTTAAGCTCCTTTACAAGGCTCTTCAACTTCTCGGCAATGAATCTGTAGGTATTAGTTGTTAGCTTTAAGCCTCCAAGGAGGTCATCCTTATGTGTATCAACACCTAGTTGGGCTATGATTAAGTTAGGCTTAAACTTCTTAACGACTTTAGGTATTAACTCACTAAATACGTATTGATAAGCCTCATCACCAGTACCTGGCGGTAAAGGCACATTTACTGAGTAGCCGTAGCCTTCTCCAACACCTAATTCATTGACATCACCTGTTCCTGGATAGAACCATGGAGCCCTCATGTGTATGCTTATGCATAATACGTCGCTTACTCCGTAATACATATCTTGGGTTCCATCACCATGATGCACGTCAACATCTATTACTGCAATCTTCCTGACATTATAGAACTTCCTAGCATACTCTATGGCTAAAGCTATATCGTTAATAGGACAGAAACCTGCTGCTCTATCCCTTCTTGCATGATGTAGGCCTCCATAAGGCTGGTAGACTATGTCATAATTACCCTCAACGACATTTACTAGACCCTTTAGCGTTGCTCCAGCGATTAAGAGCACATCATCTAACATCCCCTCGTAAGCTATGGTGTCTCCATAATCAAGAACACCAACACCTAGCTCCGAAGACCTCTTGAGGAATTCCACGTAATCTTTACTATGAACAAGAAGTAAAACTTCAGGATTAGCTTTCTCAGCTTTTAATATGTCAACATACCTTGCTATACCAAGCTCATCGAGTAGTACGCGAAACCTCCTCATCCTTTGGAGCCATACTGGCCATAAGTCCTTTGGTGCGAAGAAGAATTCAGTAAACCTATCATTCCAAATCACTGCTAACCTCAAGTAAGTCCCCATAGGTAGTTGAGTAATTGGAAATATATTATGATGCTAGAGAATATTCAACTGAATTAACCTCCTCAAACACTCTATACGTGGTGTAGGGATTGAGGGTACTGGTTATCTCTGATATTCATGGGAACTATGATGCTCTAAAAGCGGTACTTAACCACGCTAAAAGATACGACTATGTATGGGTTCTCGGTGATTTAGTTGATTATGGTCCTGAACCACATTTAGTGGTAGATGCAATAAAGAATTTAAAACCCGATGTAATTATCAGGGGTAATCACGATCACGCAAACGCATTTAATGCGGACTGTGGCTCAGCTAAAGAACTTCACGATATTAGTGTGTATACTAGGGAGTACATATCAAGGAAGTACTTGAGCAGGGAGCAAGTAATGTGGTTGAGGGACTTACCCATAAAGGTAGAGTTAGAGTTAGGTGGTAAGTCATTTTACATAGTCCATGCATCACCGCTAAATCCCCTACATGGATACTTAAGACTAACCTCAATTAGTAGGGAACGCCTTACTGAGATGTTAAGGGATCACGAAAGCGGCAAACTTATTAGTTCAGATGTTGTTGTAGTAGGACACACGCATATCTACATTAACGAATACTTAGAAGGTTTAGGTGTTAAGATCCTAAATCCAGGTAGTGTTGGCCAGCCTAGGGATGGTAATCCAATGCCCTCCTACATCATACTCGATTTAGATCGCAATATCGTAGAGAATTATAGGGTGAAGTATGAGGTTGAGAAGGTAATTTTGAAGCTTAAGGAGCTTATTAAGAGGAAGGATTATCTTGAAAAATTGATTAAGTTATTGTTATTAGGGAGTATTTAAGTTATGTTATACCGTTTATTATGGAGGATGAAACCAGCTATCGCTGATGTATGATGAGGATTGGTCATACTGAAATCACTCACTAATGCTCTCTATTAATTCCTTAAGCTTTTCTATGAGGTTAGAGATCTTATCGATTAGGTTATTAGCTGCTGATATATTATTTGCACTTAATTTATCCTTAACTTCACTAATGAGGTTTTCAATTCTCTCAATGAGCTTACTTATTTGCTCTAGAAGAGCCTTACCTATACCCTTCTTCTTCATGTCCTCAAACTTCTTCTTTAACTCCTTAAACCTATCCTCTAGACTACTAAGACTTTCCTCAAGCTCCTTTCTCATATCCTCAACTTTCATCTCAATATCTTTTAGGTGTGTTTCTAAACTCTCTAGTAATGTCTCCGCAATACTGATTAGCTTTTCAGCATCGCTGTAATTACCTTCGTTAATAAGTATTGATATATTCATTATTATTTTCTCAATTATGCTGAGATTTAATGTCAAGAGTGTTAGGTTCATAGTAAACTCCTTACTAATCGATACGTTCTTTAATTCCTCGATTCTCTTTCTAGTCATGTTGAGTATTCTCTCAAGCTCCATGAACTTACTACGTAATTTCATCTCAAGCTTATGACACTTCTCTGAAACATTACTCTCTAAAGCTGATATGTTGCTTACTAAGGTATTCATTAGCTGTTTTAACTCGTTGATGAGGTTCTCAACTTTACTAATGTTACCCTTAACTATCATGTCATGAATTAAAGATAATAACTTCTTCGATTCATTCATTTTATCATTGAGTTCATCTAATTTACTTAGGATGTCACTTAAATTAGCCTTTAATGCCTTAATTCTTAATTTCCTTAACTTTATGGATAGATCTCTTAAAGTCTCATTAAGTTCTTTAATCTGTTCCTTCACGGCTTTAGGCAATCCTAAGCTCTCTCTGACATACTTCTTAATCTTTAGAACTTCCTCCTTTAGCTCATTAATTAAGTCTTTAACATGTTTAATGAGTTCTTCAGCGTCTTCAACTCTTGACTCATTAATCATCTCCTCTACTCTTAGTATTAGGTTTCTAATTAAGGATGTATTAGACAGGATTTGTGTTAAATTACCTTTAAGCTCAGGTGAGACCTCTTTAATTAAGTGCTTAATGTCCCTTTCAATACTTCTTACTTCATTTATTAACTCCTTAACTACTTTCCTAATCTCCGTAGACTTCTTATGTATTTTCTCTATCTTGGATAGTATGTCTTGAGCTATCCTAACCTTATGTTCAATCTTGGCAATAACGTTTCTTAACTCCATTAACTTAAATCTTGCTAAGCTTATGTTACCTAACCCTATACTATCTTCTATTACTTTAATGAGCGAGGTCGAGTTACCTACCAGATTTCCTAAACTTGTTAGTAGGTTCAATACCTTAGTCGCATTTAACTTTATGGCCACGAACTTAAGCTCTTTAACTCTCTCAATTATCTCTTTAATCCTCTCAATCTCACGGTTAAGTTCCTCCCTAAGCTTCTTAGCTAGTTTACTACCTAACTCCTCCTTACGCTTTAAGAACTCCTCAATAGCCATTAAGCCCCTAACTATGTGCTTAATTTCTATCCTAACCTTAACTAAGATCTTTAAAGCTAACGTCACGTTGCCCTTAATTAAGTAGTCCTTAGCTATACCTAGATCATCCATAAGTGATGTTAACTGGTCAAGCATGGATTTCAACTTACTACGTAGTCCCTTAACCCACGTCTCATTTGCTAATGCTTCAGTAGTGTTCAGTAGATCTTTAACCTCCTCAATAAGCCTAAGAACCTCCCTCTCAGTCTCTTCTATATCGCTCATGATCTTAGAGATCGTTACATTCCTAAGTACTTTACCTGCTTTAGGACTTACTACGCTAACGTAGAGTGAGACTGTTTCAAGTACTTCCCTAACTTCTATAATATTGGTTATGGCTCTCTCAATAGCCCTTAATGCGTGCTCCGATGCATTGGTTTTTGCGAGTAATTCCTTAACCTTACCCAGAACTTCTACGGTCTTATTAATGTTAACTAAAGCTCTCTCTAAACCCTTAACACTTAATGCCTCCTTCCTAGATACTTCACTAACCCTTCTTAGATGCTTAATAAAGCTATCTTCAATAGCTTGCGAAGCCTTCTTTAACCTAACCTCCGATATCCTCTTCTCTAAGCTTTTGATGAGCTTAAGAGCTTTTGTAAGCTCACCTCTTCTTATTGAGGTGTTGACTTCCTTAATTACATCCTCAACATCACTAACCCCATACTTTGATGCTAACTTACCTACAGCCTTAACCACATTCTTAAGGAGAACTTCTCTGACCTTTGATGTATTTACGTAGTACTTAACCTCATACCTTAGCTTTGATACGATGTATTGAGCCATCCTTAGGAGCTTAGCTATTTCAGGTGGTTTTAGGGCCTTGAGGTCGTCAATACTTAAGTTTATTATGTATTGAGCGTAGTACTTGAGTGTGTCATTGATCTCCTTACTCATACTTATTAAAGGTAGTAATCTACTCAATACCCTTCCATACACATACAGCTTAAGTGTGTCACCATTAGTTTGACCAATTTTAGTATTACCTACATCATCCTGAGCTAAAGCTATAGGTAATGTTGAAATAACAAACATTAATAATGTGAGGAGCATTACAAGAGAGAGTACCTTAGCTTTCAAATACCCCATCACCTATCCCCGAGAACTTCTTGGCATTAATTACTTATAAGAAACCCCTTGAAACATAAATTAAATCTTAAAGTATGATGTAATGAAACTAGAGTTTCATTTCAATCTCTTACGTAATATTAGCTTGTTAACCCTACCCTCCTTAACAATCTCAATAAAGTTAAGTCTTGCTAATTTCCTTACATGCCTCCAGAAGGTGACCTTAGGTATTTGTGGGAAGTACTTGTAAAGTTCGCTTTGAAGTGCCGTACCATTAAGCTCCTCAAGCTTCCTTAATATAGCTCTATCAAGATCATCAAGCTCCTCAAAGACCCCACCTTCAGGAGTACTCCTTTTACGTCTAATAATTAACACTACGACGGCTACTACGATGATAATTAAGGGTATGATTAGGTAGTAGACGCTTATACCAACCTTAGTGGGAGCCTTAGGTGATGTAATTATGCTAGTAGTATGAATTGTTTTGGTAGGTGTTGTGTAGAGTGTGGGGGTTGTTGTCTTAGTTAATGGTTGAGTAGGTGTTGTAGTGGTTAATATCTTTGCTAGTTGCGGAGAAGTTGTAGTAATCTTTGTTGTTACTGTTTCGGTTTTAACCTTAGTGTACTTCAATACGCTATATTCTATCTTAGCAGGTCCTTTGAACGTTATTACTAAGTCGCCATTTAATATCTTAACCTCACTAATATTCTCAGGTATCGTGAATAAAGCTATTCCTGGCTTAATCCTTAAACTCACTTCCACATTATTGGCTATCGTGAAGATAAATCTACCATCGTACTCAGTTACATTAGCTATGTACTTGATTAATAGTTTACCTGATGTATTAGATGGTACTATTAATGTCCTATTAATGTAGATTATAGGTACAAGTGAGTTGTCTACATAACATTCAATGCTTACTTCAATGGGAGGTGTAGGTAATTGAATGACATTAACTCCCTCACTCACGTATCCATCGATCGTAACATGTACTACACCGTCTTCGTCGATCAGAATACTCACTGAGTTAAAGTCTTTGAGGCCTAGTAAGGTGAGAGAGCTAATACATATTAGTATTAGCATTAAGGAGCTCATGATCTTTAGCATCTCCTTTATCACCTTAACCAATTACATACATTCAATTACCTAGATAACTCCGGGGCATTAATTTTTAACGTAGGTGATTACTACTAATAATTTAATCAATCGTAAAAGGAATCCTAACAGGGTTAAAATGTCTCGACAAACAGTACAGGTAAGAATGTATGGACTAAAATTACCGCTAATTAGTCCAGGAGACGATTTAGCAAAAATTATTGTTAATGTATCACAAAATTCTGGTATTGGGTTAGAGGATGGTGACGTAATAGTCCTTACTAGTAAAATAGTTTCTAAATCTCAAGGCTTACTTATTAAACTTAATGAAGTAAAACCCTCACGTAGGGCTTTAATCTTAGCTAATAAGGTTGGTGAAGATCCTCGCTTTATCGAGATATTACTTCGTGAAAGTGATGAACTCTTATTAGCTGTACCATTCAAGGAGCTCATTGATAAAGGTCTAATTAGGCTTAAGGACATTTCTTCAAATATAGAAAACGCCGTAAA
>CAZUAD010000069.1:0-7207 GCA_964618155.1 uncultured Desulfurococcaceae archaeon | reverse complement strand
AGTAAAAAGATCAGACATGGAAAAACTAGAAAGAGCAACAGGAGGAAGAATAATATCGAATATTGACGACATGACAGAGAAGGACTTAGGGTATGCTGAGTTAGTAGAGGAGAGGAAGGTTGGAGAGGATAAGATGGTATTCATCGAGGGTACTAAGGATCCAAAAGCCGTTAGCATATTAATAAGGGGCGGTCTTGAGAGAATTGTTGACGAGGCTGAAAGAGTACTTAGAGATGCCCTCAATGTTGTTGCTGACGTAATTAAGGTACCTAAGGTAGTTTACGGTGGTGGTGCATTCGAGATTGAGGTCGCCAAGCATCTAAGAGAGTACGCCCTACAAGTAGGTGGTAAAGAGCAGCTAGCTATTGAGAAATTTGCTGATGCGCTAGAAGGTCTAGTAGCAGCATTAGTTGAGAATGCAGGCTTAGATCCAATAGAAATGCTATCGAAGGTCAAGAAGGCGCATAGCGAGCCAAACGGCTACAAGTATGGTGTAAACCTATTCACGGGCAAAGTTGAGGATATGGAGAAGCTAGGTGTTATTGAGCCATTAATAGTCAAGGTAAATGCCCTTAAAGCTGGAACTGAAGCTGCAACGCTAATACTTAGAATCGACGATATAATAGCAGCATCAAGAGCTAAGGAGGAGGAAAAGGAGAAGAAGGAGAAAAAGGAAGAAGAGTAAACAAAATCTCGTAACACTCTTTTTATTCATAATAATCATTAAATTTAGCTACGCTAACCTCTTAAGCTTCCACAATACTTCTTAATTGATGAAGACATGGGTAAAGCGATAGTAATTAGTGGAACTCCTGGTGTAGGTAAAAGCTCGGTAGCTAAGGAGTTAGCAAGGATATTAGGCGCTAAATACCTAAATTTAAGTGATTTCGTGATAAAGGAAAAGCTCTACCTAGGTTACGATGATAAGGTAAACTCATATATAATAGACGAAGAGTTAGTAAGGAGGCGTATTAATGAGTACATAGAATCACTTAGAGGTTTAGTGATCATAGATAGTCATTACGGTGAAATAATCAATGATAAACTTGTAGAGAAAATATTTGTATTAAGGTTAAATCCTAATGAGTTATTAAGGAGGCTAAAGGGTAAGGGTTGGAGTGATGAAAAAATACGTGAAAACGTAGAAGCTGAGCTGCTAGGTATTTGTACATATAATGCCCTACAGGAACATCCGAAGGATAAGGTATGTGAGATAGATGTAACTAATAAGGATATTAGTGACGTAATTAAGCTCATATTAAGAATTCTTAAGGGCGATGGTGAATGTAAAATTTTCGTTGATTGGCTATCAGACGTTAACGTCGGTGAAATTCTTGAGTATGTAAGTAGGAGGGAATATATCAACGAGTAAGGGCATAGATAGAGGGGTATAATCTACTAATGCCTTACCTACTCCAAGCCGTGGTAGGAGGGTATGACATGAACCTAAGTCACCTAGGCTCTTACACATAACATTTATATCGTCCTTAAACCTTAGAGTATGTATTATTCTAACATTAGCATTAGTTATAATCCTATAACCTAGTATAGAGGGTGATTGAGTTACGAGGATTAATCCTATTCCAACTTTCCTAACCTCAGATATTAATCTTTCAAGGAGATGACTACTTAAGCTCAATATATTGTGAACTTCCTCAAGAATAACGAATACCCTATTTTTACCCCAAATTCTCCATCCATATTCTAATAACTTGAGCAGTGAAATGGCTATTAACTTCTTAACAACGCTATTGCCTATACTCGATAAGTCTATTATTAAAATTTTACCCTTAGCAACCATATTAAGAGGTTCAGGTATATCCTTAATTACACCCATCCTAAACTTATTAAATGATGCTAGAGGATAGATTCTTCTTATTAATGAGTACTTTGATTCTAACACCCATCTAGCATCAACATTTAAACCTTCAATGAATGTTAATAGTTCATCTAGACTCCTTAAGTCTTTATGTTCTTCAAGTATTCTTTGAAGTATATAAGTTTGTGAAGGACTTAACTCTAAGACCTCCTCAAATATTGATATTAGATCATCAATGTTACTCGGAAGTGATATACTCATCTCACTTCCATTAACTTTCCTAATACCCTTAAACTCGTTAAGTAATTCATAATACTCGCCATACCAGTCGAGTATTATTACAGGGTACTGCTTTACAGCTAAACCTAAGGCAATTGAAGCTGCGGTAGTGGTCTTTCCTGAACCTGTAGCCCCAACTATTATAGCATGTCTTTCAAGTCCTTTAACAGGTATTAATGCATAACCCTTTCTGGGTTTTACGCATAGACCTATAGGTATCGATGTCTCACTTAAGTCTTCACCTTCAGTTATTACCTTGAATTCTATGGCTACACTACCTTTTACGCCTATGAAGTTAGTAAATCGAAAGGGTTTGAACAGGATATCTCCTTAACCCCTATACCTTCAGGGGTTAAGGAATTAAGTAACATTTTTAAGATCCTTAAGCATTCACTATTATCAGTTTTAAGTCGTACATAACTTAATGATTTACCTTTGAATATGGCCTCTGAAAACTCAAGTAATGAATCCTTACACACCATGTTAAAGCTCCTTAATATTGTTGAAACATCTATGCTATGCTCTTCACCAGTTAGTGAGTATATCATGAAGCAGTACTCCCGCATCGAATCCCCAGGAATACTTAAGCTTTTAAAGTGTCCACACCCATAACTATTGGGTTTTAATCCCATGAAAATAGCTGAAGGCATCATAGAGATTGAGGGTGTGGTAAAGCGTATAGAGAGATCGCTAATACCTGGTGTCGTGATTATAACTATAGTATGCGATGATATAACCGTAAAAATGGATCTTATGAGAAAGTTATTAGTTTTTGATGAAGGTGATAAAGTATCTATAACGATAAGTAGGGAAAGACCTAACTACGAAGAAGGTAAGGACTTTGTCGCTTGGGGTTACGTAGTTAGTAAAAAGAAAACTAGGGAAGTAAGTAATGGTAATGTTAGAATAACTTCTAAGCTCTTAATCTCCTTATGGGGTTATTTAGTAATTCTTGAGTCAGTTAAAAGGGATGACTTTCTTAACTCGTTCTCATACATGGATAAGGTCTATATGAAGATTAGGAGATTATCTTAAGTAGTATATCTCTATAATACTTAAAACTTCTTACAACAAGGAATTTTTAGGTATAAGTAATGAGCGTTCAAAGAGCGATAAAGAACCTAATTACAGAGCTTGCAAATCTCATAGACTCTACAGTACTTGTGAAGTTAGTTGATGGTTCCATGTATGAAGGGAAGCTTGTAGGCATTGACTTAGGTGATAGGCTTACTTTACACCTGCTCTTAGAGGATGCAAAAACACGTGACGGTAAGGTGTTCTACAAAGTATTCATTCATGGCTCAAGGATTTCGGAGATCATATGTATGGAGAAACCTCTTTTCGATCCAGAAGAATTCGCTCAATATATTCAGCAAAGACTTAGCTTACCACCAGGTACTGTGAGAGTAATTAAGGAGGCTAGAAGCGTATATGTTTATGATAGATATAAGATAACAGAGAATGGAGTTGAAGGAGCAGGTGGATTAGCTAGTAAACTCTATAGTCTATGGCAGGAATACATGGAGCAGAAACGTAGGGGTAAGTAACTTAGGCTAAGTACTATGTCCTTCGAGATAAAGGATAAGGAATTAGCAGGCAGGATAGGAAAGCTGAAGACAAAGTCAGGCGTAGTTGAAACACCAGCTTTTTTCCCTGTAATTAACCCATTTAGACAGGAAAAGGATCTTCCACTAAGTAAGATTAAGGATATAGGATTTAACCAGGTAATAACTAATGCATTCATAATAAAGCAGCATCTAGGCGATGAAGCTCTTAAAATAGGCATTCATAAACTACTTAACTACGATGGAGTTATAATGACGGATTCAGGTGCTTACCAACTACTAGTGTATGGATTCGGTAAGGTGAAGATAGATCCTAGAGATATAGTACTATATCAGGATAGACTTGGTTCAGATATAGCCGTTATTGCAGACATTCCTACAAGAGATGATGCACCATATGAAGAAGCAAAGCAAAGTGTCGAAGAGACCTTGAAGAGAGCCCGTATGGTCATAGATATTGTGGAGCATAGTAAGACCCTATGGGTACTACCTATACAAGGCGGTATCTACACCGACTTAGTAGCTAGGTCAGCTCGTGAAGCATTAAAGATACGGGGGTATTCCATGTACGCTATAGGTAGTCCTGTAATGGTTCTTGAGAAGTATGAGTTCTGGAAGATAGTAGATATGGTTGCAACTGCTAAGACGATACTACCACCTGACAAGCCTGTACATCTCTTTGGTGGAGGGCATCCCTTGATAATCCCATTCATGGTGGCTCTAGGTATAGATAGCTTCGACTCAGCCTCATATATCCTTTACGCTCGTGAAGGTAGATACATGACAGAGCATGGAACATATAGGGTTACCGATCTTGACTACTTTCCATGCGAGTGCGAAGTGTGTAGTCGGTATACACCTGAGGAGTTAATGGAGTTAAGCCCTAGAGAGCGTATAAGGTTAATAGCAATACATAACTTACACGTAATTAGTAGAGAGATAAAGAGGGTTAAGGTAGCCATCAGGGAGGGTAGGTTATGGGAACTACTTGAGGAGAGAGCTAGAACGCATCCAGCTCTTAGGGAAGCACTTAACCATATAATCAAGTATATTAGATGGATTGAGAAGCTTGACCCGAGGGTTAAAGGTGATGTTCATGGTGTATTCCTTTATGATTCCTCATCAATCTTTAGACCTGAGATATTAAGGCATAAAATACGCCTACCAAAGTACGTAGAAAAGATCTTACCAAATGTAAGGCATGCCATATTAATACCAGGCTCACCGATAGATAAGCCGTTAAGGTACTCACTAAGTGTAAGAGAGCTCCCCAATGATGTAGAGGAGCTTATAGGAAGAAGTGATGTATTAACCTTATTCTATCTTCCATTCTTTAATTTAGTACCTTTAGATATAGATCAAACATATCCTTACTCACAATTTGAAGCACCCATTCACGTAGATCAAGATTTAATGCTAAGCTTAAGACGGAGTTTAGTATGGATATTAAGGGAGCTACATAAGAGAGGGATTAACATCATCATAGCATATTGCAATGAATTACCTTGGGGTAATCTTAACTTTATCGTAAAGGCGTTAAGAAACTCTGGTTTGGAAGTTAATAATGTTAAGCTTGTTAAAGTAAGATGTAAGGGTAAGTAGTATGAGCTAATGATTAAATAGTGTGGAGAATTGGTACGATATTACATGTAGGGTTTAGGACCTCTTTCCTCAGCTGATCTCATTGCCTCCTTTAACGCGGCTTCCGTCTCTTCTATTATCCTTGAGTACTTAAGTAGATCGTCAACGCTTATGTTAAGCTTCAAGATCTCACTAACTTTACTAACAAATACAGCTGCAGCTCTTGGATCATACTTACTAGGTTCAGTATAAGGTAGGAGTACTAACGTTGGAATACCTTTGAGTTTTAGCATGGTGAAGAGAGTTGCTAAAGGACCTACTATGTAGAGCCCCTTACCTAGCTTAGGTTCCTTAAACTCCCAACCACACCTATCACTACATAACCATCTAAACTCCTCATTACCTTCTCTAAACTTTGAGTTAAGACCTCCAGCTAGTATGGCCTTCTTACCGCCAATACTTAGGAACCAATTCACGAGTTTTCTTGCGTAAGCTACCCTCTCTGGCGGCTGAGGTAATGCGTTATTAACTACTATGATTAAGGATTTATCTACATGCGCAAATACTTCGTAAGGAGTCATTATACCATAATCCTCTAGTGCTACGAAGTCAGGCATGTACTTAGTTACTATATCACCAACTTTAGTAGCCCTTAACTTTTCAGTAAGGTATTTAGTCGCTATAGTACCTACGTACCCAAATCCTGGAAACCCTGTTATTAGTATCCAATCCCTAGGCTTACTAAAGACCCATTTAAAGTCATCATATATTACTACTTCGACTACTGGCATATCTCACACACTCCCTTATACGGACTGCAATACCCCTAGTAAAGAACATTATTTCGTAAGGACTTAAAAGCATTCTCCCTACGCAGAGAAGTTGATCAGATTCATTAACAACCAGTGCTTCATCGCCAGCTCTAAGTTCATTATCCACATCGATTACATGTTTAGCAAAGACATTAGTAGGATTAGCTAGTATGTCCTGAGAGATCTCATTTACAACACAGACCCTTAACTTCATGGGCTTTACGTAGGACTTAATCACCTTAGCAGCATATAATGTTAGGTTAAGAGTGAATGAGGAGGCTCTGAGAGATGCAACCTTAACACCACTCGGTAAGAATATTTCCCTTATTTTACCAGTCCTAGGTGATACCTTAACTAAGACCTCTTCCGGTAAGACCTTCTCGGCAATAAATGGATCTAGGTCTAGTTGATGCATTAAAATAGCTCTAAGAAAACTAAGTTCTTCTTTTGTAGCTTTCCTAAGACCCATTACACTACTAACTCCTTACCCTTAGTACTAATGCCTATATAGGGCCTTATAGACCTCTTACTCAGTACCTTATCTATAGCTTTAATGAAATCCTCCATTGTTACATAAGACCTACCAGCCCTTATCGCGAAATATCCTGCCTCTGTACATATTGTTTTAATGTCAGCGCCTGTAGCACCTTCAGTTAGCTTAGCTAACTTATTATAATCTATGTCCTTGACTTTCATCCTTCTAGTATGTATTTTAAATATCTCTATCCTACCTCTAAAGTCAGGTAAAGGTACCTCTATTATCCTATCGAACCTACCAGGTCTTAGTAATGCTGGATCAAGAATATCAATTCTATTTGTTGCAGCAATAACCTTAACCCTATCTAGAGGCTTAAATCCATCAAGTTCAGCTAAAAGTTGTGTTAATGTTCTATGAATCTCTCTTTCACCACTAGTACCTACATCCAGTCTCTTAGCTGCTATAGCATCTATCTCATCTATGAATATTATTGCCGGCGCTTTCCTTCTAGCCAACTTAAATAGCTCACGAACTATCCTAGCCCCCTCACCAACAAATTTCTGCGCAAGTTCCGAGGCTACCAAACTTATGAATGTAGCATTAGATTCGCCAGCAACGGCCTTAGCGAGTAGTGTTTTACCGCATCCTGGTGGTCCGTAGAGGAGAATACCCT
>CAZUAD010000068.1:2501-7236 GCA_964618155.1 uncultured Desulfurococcaceae archaeon | reverse complement strand
GATATATCCTCCATGTAAAACAGGTCGTAAGCATGCATCTCTAGCCTTACTACTTAAATATAAACTTTAATTATTAGCGTTATGATAAATCGCTTAGGGGTCGCCCTAACAAAAGACCTTTAAGCAATCATGTTAATTAGTTAAGGTCGCTGTATAGTCGTCATATAGGCGAAATTTAAGTTTAGACTTAATCTGCTCAAGCCAAACTTAACTAGTGAAGAATCTCCTAAAATATATCCTTTAAACAAAACCTTTTTCTTTAATAACCATATTCTACCCCCCTGAAACTTCATGAGTCGTTTTTGTAATTTAGTTTATTTACTATCATCTTGAAATGCTTAAAATTCCGTAAATAACTCTGTTTGGGTAGTGAATTGAGGGCTGAGTTGAGGCTAATGATCTTAGCTATGGCTATGCTGTTAATCTCTTTAACCTTACTTTTACTATTGATACTTAACCCTATGGTTTCAGCACATAGCCTACGCTTAGGTATTGAATTTAATACTCATGCGACACCTGTATGGATAGCTTTAGATAGGGATCTCTTCGCTAAACGTGGTATAGGGGTTTCGAAGATATTTAAATTTAGGACAGGGCTAGAGCTTGCATCGGCCATAGCTAGAGGTGATGTAAATGTTGCGTGGGCATGCTTAGGTCCTATACTGATGATTATAGATAAAGGAGTAAAGGTAAGAATCATTGGTAAGGTACATAATCACGGATATGCTATAGTTGTTAACTCAACCTATATTAAGGACATACGTGATTTAAGTAGGTTCGAAGTTTACACACCAGGCAAAGGAAGTCCTGCCTATCTCCTACTACTTAAAGTAATGGATAAATATGGTGTAAGACCCAAGAGAATAATATTTAAACCACCACAAACAATCCTAATGAGTCTTTTAAAAGGCGATATAGTTGCTGCCTCACTACCAGAGCACTATGTCAGCGTTGCTGCATCTAAGGGACTTAAGGTAATCCTAAAAAGTCAAGAAGTATGGCCTAATATGCCGGGTAGCTACCTAATTGTTAGTGAAGACCTTATCAAGGAGGATAAGGAAGTCTTAAGTAAACTACTAAAGATTACTAAATTAAGCATCGAACTAATGAGAGCAAATATAACATATGCTGCTTTAATATCTTCTAAAGCACTCGGTATAGAGGCTGATGTAGCACTTAACTCTATTAAATCTATTGATTGGGACTTAAACCTTAGTGTAGGTGAAATTCAGGAATATATAGACTTCATGTATAAACATGGAATAATTACTAAGAGGTTGAATGCTAATGACATAATACTTAAGCTTAATGATGAAGGTGATGGAAATGGTTAAACTTAAGTACATGACTTCAGTACTACTCCTAATACTTTGTTGGGAGTTAATTAGTAGATTAGGCGTTGTACCTAACACGCTTTTACCACCATTTAGTGACGTCGTAAGACTATATACAAATCCTAACTTCGCTCAAACACTACTTACTAACTACGCTATTTCACTTATGAGATCATTAATGGGATTTACTATAGGGTTAGTTGCTGGTATATCTTTGGCCGTAATACTTAGTTTTAAGTCTATACATGAATTCATACACCCAATAGCTACGCTATTCTTCGCTGTACCTTCAGTAGCATGGATACCACTCCTAATAGTTTGGGTCGGTGTTGATGAGCTTAAGTTACCGCTGCTTTCAGCCTTCCTATGCACCTTTCCTCCAATACTTTACGGTATGATGAATACGTTGAGAACTATGGATAAAGAGCAAGTAGATGTAGCGTTAGTTCTTGGAGCGAAGCCCTCAGCTGTATTAGCTAGAATAATAATACCTCAAGCAATCTTGAGGATAATTCCTCAAATTAAGGTTGAGGCAATTATGTCGTGGAAGACTGTCTTCGTCACCGAAATGGTAGCTCTATCATCTGGTCTAGGATATTTAGCATTAATCTACGCAACCTCCATAGATATGGAAAGATTGCTCTCAGTAATTATACTCTTCACACTTTCCGTACTAATCATAGTTGAGTTATTTGACCACATAGAGAAAGCTTTAAGCAGTAAATGGTTAGGTGAGGAAACTTGGTATCGATAAGAGTTGTTAATTTAAGTAACTACATATTGAAGAGAGTAACAGCCATATTTCCTCACGGTAAACTTACCGTTGTCTTGGGTCCGAATGGAGCTGGAAAAACAACGTTACTCAAGGTTATTGCGGGACTTGTTAAGTATGAAGGTAATGTATTCTTTAATGATGTATGCGTAGATAATGTACCACCATTTATGAGGGGTATTTCCTATGTTCCTCAGAACAATGCCTTGTTCTTGAATATGAACGTTAAAGAGAATATAGCATTTGGTTTAAAGATAAGAGGGTATGACAGGAAGTACATAGAAAGACATGTGAACGAGCTTTTAAAGATGCTTAATTTAGAGCATGTAGCTAACAAGTACCCTAAAATGCTTAGTGGTGGTGAAGCTAAGAAGGTAGCACTAGCTAGAGCTCTAGCTATTAAACCTAAGGCCTTACTATTAGATGAACCTTATGAAGGCCTAGACGTAGAGTATAAGCAAGTCATAGAGCAGGAAATAACAAGGATAGTTAAGAGTTTAAAAATAACTACAGTACTCGTAACTCATGATATAGTTAAAGCGTTTGTGAATGCGGAACAATTAATAATATTATGGAATGGTAAACTCCTATACCAAGGTACGCCCTCGAATATGGATGAAAAGGGTGTTCCTCACAACTTAAAGTTCTGGTTGGGGACATTAGTAGAGTTAGAGGGTAATTTAATCAATGATCCATACGAAGGTTACGTAAGGTTTTCAAATACCTTAATACCACTCATAAGGACAAAACATAGTACTCAAAGGCTATCTAAACGTAAAGTGAGGATACTAATCCCAGCATCGGCTATAAGGTTATGTAAGCTAGGTAATGTGAGGGGAGTAGTTAAGGAAGTTATACCAAGAGGTAACTACTATAACCTAATTGTTGATGTAGATGGCTTTAACGTACCTGTAAAAACATCTATTAAACTTACTGAAGGTGATATAGTTAAATTAAGAATTAATGAGGCTATCTTACTTAATTAAATCATGAATTTAAAGCCTACTTAGTTCTTGAAGTGAAGCTTCTATACATGTATGTAAGTGCTTCAATAGCTATCTTAGCTCCTACAAATGCTGTAATATTATTTACGTCAACTAATGGTACGTACTCACATATATCTAGTCCTACGAGATTTGCTGAGGTTGTTAGGAGATTTAATATATCTAGAAGTTGATGAGGCGATATACCTTCGGGTTCGGGTGTTGAAACAGCAGGTGCGTATGAAGGGTCTAAGACGTCTAAATCAACTGATACATAGGTGTATGAGCAATCACCTAATATCTCTATTAGCCTATTTAATACATCCCTTGAACTAAGCCTCATTAAGTCATGTGATGTAATGTATCTTATGCGTGACTTCTTAACATCCCTTAACTCCTCAGAACTTAACGCTCTTACACCAATTAATGTAACCCTACTATAAGGTAGTACCTCACTAACCCTCCTAATAGTACACGCATGACTCAACTTAACGCCCAAGTACTCATGTCTAAAGTCTAAATGTGCATCAAAAACTATCAAACATGTTTTAGTACCGAATACTTTAACTAATGCCTTAACTATAGGGTATAAGATTAAGTGCTCACCACCTATAAATACGGTCAGCCTACCTTCCTTAAACAGTTCTTCAGCAACTAGTTCTATAGCTCTCAAGGAGGAGCTTAAGTCACCGTATGAAATCACTATATCGCCTTCATCATGAACACCAACATCACTTAAGTCTATCATGGATCTTAAAGAGTACGTCTCAATGCTTTGAGATGCTAATCTTACGTAATATGGTGCAAATCTAGTTCCGGGTGTAAATGTTGAGGTCATGTCCAATGGAACTCCTATAACACTCAAAGGAGTCTCACTCCTAGGTCTTGAAAACCCAAGGAACGTTAATGAGGGCTTATTAACGTATAACTCACTTACACCACTCATACAAGCACCACGTACATGTGGCTTACGCACTAATTTATTAGGTGGTTTAATGTCTACATGTAGGGATAAGGTGAATTAATATTGAGTGCAAGGGATAAATACGATAAGATCATAGAATTAGCGAGAAGAAGAGGTTTCTTCTGGCCATCCTATGAAATCTATGGTGGTATGGCAGGTTTTTACGACTTCGGCCCCTTAGGTTCCATGCTTAAAAATAACATAATCAACTTATGGAGGGAATACTTCGTCATAAAACACTTAGACTTAGTAGTTGAAATTGAAACACCCATAATAACACCTAAGGTAGTTTTCGAAGCAAGTGGTCATTTAGAACATTTCACGGATCCCATAGTTGAATGCCTGAAATGCGGTAGGAAGTATAGAGCAGATCAGCTCATTGAGGAAACATTAAGGATTAAGGTTGAAGGTATGAAGACCGAGGAGTTAACTAAGATAATTAAGGAAAATAATTTAAGATGCCCTGTATGTAAGGGCCCCTTAAGTGAAGTTAGGGAGTTTAACCTACTATTCCAAACTTTCGTTGGCCCTTACACACAGAATATTGCGTACTTAAGACCTGAAGCTGCTCAAGGCATGTTCGTTAACTTTAAGCATGTACATACAGTAATGAGGGAGAAGTTACCCTTAGGGATAGCTCAGATAGGTAAAGTGGCGAGGAATGAAATATCTCCTAGGCAGG
>CAZUAD010000068.1:691-2491 GCA_964618155.1 uncultured Desulfurococcaceae archaeon | reverse complement strand
AAGAAGCTGTTAGGGAGGGTATAATTAAGTCTCCATGGCTTGCATACTGGATGTGTGTTGCTAGGGAGTTCGTTAAAGCATTAGGTGTTGATGAATCAGAAATGGTTTTTGAAGAGAAGCTACCTCATGAAAGAGCTCATTACGCAACACAGACCTTTGATCAACTAGTCAAGGTTAGTAGGTGGGGATGGATTGAAGTATCCGGCCATGCATATAGAAGTGACTATGACTTATCAAGACATATCAAATATTCAGGTCAGGACTTAAGGGTATTTAGAAGGTATGAAACACCGGTAATAGTCCGTAAGGAGAAGGTTATTTTTGATAAAGCATTAATAGGTAAGCTATTTAAGAGTAAGGCCAAGGAAGTAATGAAACTAATTGAGTCCATCGACGTAAGTAAGCTTAAAGAGATGATTAAGGGCTCAAGTTCAAGCATCATATTAGGGGGCTATGAAATACCTGTTGAAGCCATTAAAATCGTGAGTGTTGAGGAGAAGGTTAGTGGTGAACACGTAGTACCTCATGTAGCTGAACCGTCATTCGGTGCTGAAAGGTTAGTCTTAGTAGTACTTGATAGAGCTTATACAGAGGATGAAGGTGGAAGGATAGTACTAAAGTTACCTCCACGTATAGCTCCTATAAAAGTTGCTGTATTCCCGTTAGTAACTAAGGAGCCATTAGTTAAAGTGGCAAGAGAGGTATATGAGTCATTCCTTAATAGGGGAATACCCGCCATATACGACGAGACTGGAAGTATTGGTAGAAGGTATGCCAGGGCTGATGAGATAGGCGTACCCTATGCTATAACTATAGATTATCAAACACTAGAGGATAGTACTGTAACTATAAGGTTTAGAGATACCAGAGTGCAGATTAGAGTTAGCATTAAGGATGTAGTTGATAAGGTGATTAACTTAATTGAGGAGGGTCTTTAATAATTTACTAAATCACTTTTAAAAGTATGTAACACATTATGATGGAGTAGTAGGTGATTAATCTTGAATAGTGAGAGTAAGGAGGAAATAAGTAGTACTGGTAAGAAGAGGGATATAAAGGCTTTAGTAGCTGTCATACCCCCTGCGTCCCAGGTGTTAGGTAGAAGAGAGAAGAAGGTTCGAGAGAAGAGGATTAGAGTTAGGTTAAAGGACGTAGTTAAGGAGGATGAAATCCATATCTCACCTAGATTAGCAGAGGAATTAGGGATTAAGAGTAGGGCATATCTCTCAATACCTGGTAAGAAGAGAATGGAATTTAAGGCCGTAATAAATGACTCAGTACCTTATAATGAAGTATGGGTTAATACTGAGGTTATGAGGGAGCGTGGAGTTGCTGATAATACCTTAGCAACAATTAGAGGTATGTGATGATGAGCATAATGGATGCCAACGTATTCTTCAAGAATATTGAAACCCTAACATTAAGAAGAGATAACCTTTTAAGGAAGTTTAGGCGTCTCCTAAGGGACTACGCTAAAGGTAGAATCGAACTTGATGACGTCTTGGACATACTTAAAACATTACGTAGGAGTAGGCGTGCACTAACGAAACTTCTTAGAGATAGGCTCGGTATATACAATGATATAAGGGAGGGCTACTTAGAACTTGTAGGAACCCTTCTAGAATTTACGACTATAGTTGCTATTAATGAAGAGGAAGAACTTCTTAGAAGGTTAGGTAAAGTCTTTGAGAAGAAGGGAGTTAAGGACTCAAATATATTTAATGAATTAAGGAATGACTTGGAGGAGGTTAAGGAGTTAAGTAAGCTAGTTACGGAATTCCTTAACGGACTCTATAGATC
>CAZUAD010000068.1:0-681 GCA_964618155.1 uncultured Desulfurococcaceae archaeon | reverse complement strand
CTATAGATCTAGGTAACTTTCATGAGGATGTATTTAAGTAACTTAAGTATTTAAGTGAATGCGTGTATACCCTAACGGGCCCGGTGATGGCTGAGGAAACGTTAAGAATGGGTTCAGAGGGTGAGAGGGAAAGTATTGCTGAAACACATCTTAGAGAGCAGTTAATAACCTTAGTTAGGAATCTAGAGGATGAGTTAAGAGAGTTAGCATTGATGATAAGGGATCTAGATGAAGGTAAGAGCCTAGCTGTTGAGAGGAGGTATTCAAGGATTAAGAATATAAAGGATAGCGTTGAATCCATGAGTATAAACTTGATAGAGTACATAATAAGGACCGCGCCAGCCTTAATGACTAAGGATGTATACGCGGCTCTGATTCAGGATTTACTTAGGGCTGCCGAGCACGTCGAGGCTGCAGCATATAGGAATTTGCTCTTAAGTAGTGGTGAATTCACTCGAATGTCTGACAACATATTCGTAGTCCTCGATGAAACAGTTAAGAAGGTAATAAGTATGGTTAGTTTAGTAGGTAGTATGTTATCTAAGCTAGGAGGTGAGGAAAGAGTACTTAGGGAGGCTTACATGGAGTTACTGAAAACTGAGGTTTCGGTTGATGAATACTATAGGGAGGCTGGAATTCAAGTAATAAAGTACTATGCGAATAAGGACGTAGGAGCATTAC
>CAZUAD010000067.1:6076-7425 GCA_964618155.1 uncultured Desulfurococcaceae archaeon | reverse complement strand
TAAGTATGTTAGATTTAGTAGGGTAATTGTTTCATCACTCCTCCTTGAAGGTTTATTGGGTAGGGAAACACTTGTGGAGGATCCCATCGTAAGAAGCATAGAGGAATTTTCCATAGGCTTATTAGCAGAGGTTAATGGAGAGACTATTAAGTTCTTAGGTAAGGATACAGTCGTTAAAATCTACAATAAATTAGTGAGTAATGATTTAGAATATAGAAAGGCTTTATTAAGTGAGGTTATGAGATAGAATTTTCGAATTTATTAACTCAAACACCATACATTACTTGATGATGAATTACTCCCGGCTTGAAATGGTGATGTAAACTTACCCGACTGAAAGGTTTACCGATATTGGGAGGGCTGTGATGAAAGGGTAGAGTCACCGATTTATGAGGTAATCAGGCGGCTCTGAGCTCCATGAAAACATAATTCAAGGTTTAATATGTACCTTAACTTGATCCCTCTCAAAACTTTTCTTAAATGCGTTAAGTGCTTGCTCTAGATCATATACTGAAGTAATTAATTCCTTAACCCTTACTAACCTACTTCTAAGAAGTCTTATCGCAGGTCTAAAAGGACCACACCTAGAACCTACGATTCTAACCTCTTTAACAACAGCTAACGTATAATCGAAGGAGGTTTTCACCCCGTGAGTTGATTTAGCAGCTATAACACCCCTAGGTCTTACTATTTTTAACGCAAAATCCAGTGCTGACGGATTACCTGTTGCTTCAACTACATAATCAAATCCTTGTCCTTCCGGGGTCTGCCTTCTTATGTAATCTTCAACCTCATTAATACTCAAGACCACATCGGCCCCTAATTCCTTAGCAAGTACTGCTTTAGGCGAGTTAGGCCTGGTTATGACTACGACATTAGCAGGAGCTAAGAGCTTAATTACTTGTAATGAGAGTAGCCCTATCGTTCCAGAACCTAATATGGCTATATTACCTCCGATTGGAGGTCTTTCCAGATTTACCATCTCGACAACAGCTGCTAAAGGTTCTACGAAGGCACCAACATCGAATCCTAAACCCTCTATGGAATGAATATTCTCCTGAGGTGCTAGAACGTACTCAGCCATTCCACCATCAATACTTATCCCTATTATCTCTCTATAAGGGCAGTGAGTTCTCATGCCATGAGTGCAGAACCAGCACCTGCCACAAGAAACATTTATCTCTGTTGTAACCTTCATACCAATTAAGTCTTTACTTGCACCCCTACCTACATCATACACAATTCCCGCTATTTCATGACCAGGTATTAATGGTTTTTTGAATAACTTGTATGTACCTTTAAAGAATGCTTTGTCCGTACCACAGATCCCTACTTCCTTAACCCTAATT
>CAZUAD010000067.1:0-6066 GCA_964618155.1 uncultured Desulfurococcaceae archaeon | reverse complement strand
GAGTAAGGCGGCCTTCACATAAGCACCCAAAGAATTATTGTGTCAAAGGTTCTTAAACACGTGTTAAAATAGCTATACAAAGCTCTTACTAATATCTAAAGCCTCACCTGTTCTCTCTATAGCTATATCAAAGGCTGTTTCAGCTATAGTTTCAAATGCATTAGCAGTTTCACCTAGTCTATCAATGAACTCCCTAACTGTTAGGTAGGCCTCATCAAGACCTACCTCCCTAAACAGCATTTCATTGTACTTCCTCATATGGCTTCTATATTCAGCTATGAGGTTTAAAGCTTCATTAACTAGATATGGATCAGGTTGTGTTAAGCACCTATCAACTCTATCGATTATGAGAAGTAGCATGTCCATGGATTCCTTGAATATGTCTATCTTAGATGAAAGCTTCTCTATAACTACATCACCGTTCGACAATAGTAGATCTGCTGCTCTATCCAGGGTATCAGCAGCTTCCTCATAAGCTCTTACAACAGCCCTATACTCCGTAGCTAGAGTTGGCTTAATCCCTAGGTACTTACCTACCATCTTGTTTATTTGAGTAAGTATTAGCTGCCTAGCTGTAAGCGCATGTAACCTATCAACCTCATTTTCTAGCTCCTTAACCTCGTTAAGTAAGTGAGGTTTTCTCTCTAGGATGGCCGTCTCTAGGTGTTGCACCATGAACCTAACGAGGTTTGACATTCTACTTATTATAGCCATAGCAGAGTACTTACTAGGGTCTATGAGTATTTGAATAATTATTCTCTTGGGCGTATGCTCTATTATCTCAGTACCTATTAAGAGCCTCGTCATGTCTCTTATTATCCTTAAATGAGTCTCGGATAAAACACCACTAACGGACTCAATGACTATTCTATCCATACCTAAAACATAGCCTGCATAGATAGTTCTCGTTAATAGGCTCTCAGATGATCCAGGACTAACCCTTACTCTAAGAACTCTCTCCTTCTTTTGTGTTGCTAAGCCTAGTGGTGTTAATCTAAGTGAGCCATCCTCTAGGACCTCTATATTAACTGCATCACCAGGGCTAAGGCCTACTGATTTAACCCACTCTGCGGGTAGTGATATCATTAATGTTGATCTACCGAACTTCTGTACCCTACGTACCTCAGGCAAACTACAGACCCATTTAAAATTTTTTAGCGTGTTTAAAAAGGCTTATCTATCCTTGTTACTAGATTAATATCTAGTAATGTATGCTTATACCCAGAATAGAATCACATAAACTATGGTTAATACTCATAAATACGCTATAAAATCATGTTAAAGTAGGTTAATAAGTGCTTATATCAGCATTTATTAAAAATAATTAACTAACCTTTTAGTACTCGACTAGTAGTACTTTCTGGGCTGATGAGGGCTTGGCGTCGCTGATGGGTGATGTAATGAACCCTACTGATACTAACTACAAGCTTAGGGTTCGGAATTTACGTGTGGATGACACATCGTATTGACCTAGGTAGGTATCATGCCCTTTACATTACTACATCTAGGACCTGCATTAACTATAGGAATCCCTTTACGTAGACACATACACTTACCTACATTCATAATAGCGAGCATAATCATTGATGTAGAGCCCCTAATAGTTATAGCTACATCAGTAGACTACCCATTACATGGATACTTACATACGTTTCTCTTAGCAGTAATCCTAGGCTTAATCCTAGGCTTTCTAATCTATAGATTGGATAAGGTACTGGCTAGGCTATGGTCATTAATACTCATGGAACCAGCTAAGGAACTTAGCATGAAGTCTACTATGGCGTCAGGTACTTTAGGTACCTTAATTCACGTCTTATTAGACTCACCATTATACGAAGATATAAGACCACTATTTCCATTAAGTATTAACCCTTTATACAATCCTGGTATTTCATATCTAATTCATGAGGTATGTATAGCCATGTGTGTTATAGGACTGCTTATGTACCTATACATAATCATCAAGATAAGATATAGTGCAGGATTGTACTTAGTAGGATTCACCTACATAGCACTTGCACTAACCTTAACGTACATGTACGCAAGAGGAGTTCACGATATATCACCTACATTATTAATAGTGACTCCAATGATTATAGGACTACTTTATATATCCTTAGCTATACAAGTTAGTAAGTTAAGGTATAGGTTATTTATACCTACATTAGCAGCTAATACTCTGATCTTAACTCTATGGCTACTAATTATAATACTAAGGATCATTAACTTAGACTTACTCACACGTACGTTTATCTATGTATTTACCTTCCCTATAACCTCCCACATCCTATTATTTTTAGCCTATTTTGAGAGAGGACGTAGGATTAAGGTAACTACTTTATAGTTTATAGTACGAAGAATACTACAAGAGAGAATAGCATGGCTATTAACCACCTACTTACTGAGTAGCGTATCACCTTAGATCCGTCAAGTGGCGGTAAGGGCAATAGGTTGAATACCGCAAGCCATGCATTTACGTTACCTATAAACCTGAGGTATGATGCCCAAGGATAGCCTGTAAAGTATGATGCTATTAGTAAGGCTGCACCTAGTAGGGCATTAGTTAGGGGTCCTGCTATTGCAACCTTGTACTCTATATCAGGTGGTGGTATCCCCATGTAGGCATAGATGTAGACAGCGCCTGGAGCTGCTAATATGAAGGCTGTATTGAATATCTTCGCTGTTAAGAATGCTATTATAACAGCTAATGCTAATCCCGTGTACCAAGCTTTATACCTAGCATAAAGCCTATACCTCCTAGCAACCTGTCTATGAGCTAGCTCATGAAATACGAAAGCTGTTGCAACTGCTATACATGATAGTAAAAGTCCTTGCAATTCACCCCTCAATATGGACTCAGCAGCAAAAGCTATACTTAAGGCTGCCCAAGATATGAGCAAATCCCTGACCTCTTCGTAAACTTCGATACGTTCGTACATTCTTCTAAAAGGATGGTACCAATGATACACGACCAATATACCTCAGACTACATACGACGAGATTATTTAAGTTTTTACTTCACTTAATTCTTTGGTAGCGTACTCAACTGTTATGGGTTCCTTAACATGGAGGTCTAATTGTAGGTAAGGTATCTCGATTCCTGCATTCTTCAACTCCCTCCTTATGAGCTCTAAGCATGCCTTCCTAGTCTCATACCATACCTTACTAGGTGCCCAAAACCTAACCCTAAGTACTATAGCTGAGTTCCCAAATTCCTTAATGTATACCTCCGGCTGTGGATTAACTAAGACGTAGGGGTGATCATTTAGAGCTTTAAGTATCGCCTCTTTAGCCTTATCAACATCAGATTTATACGATATTCCTACATCAACAACAACTCTAACAGCAGTTACCTTACTTATGTTTATTATAGTTGAACTGAAGAGTCTATCGTTAGGTATCCTAACTATATAGCCATTCCATGACCTAATACGTGTTGATATTGAATCTATATCTACAACTATACCCGATATGTTACCCTCAGGTGATTCTATGCTAACACTATCACCTATCTTTATCGGTCTTTCAATATAGAGGAAAACACCACTTAAGAAATTGGAAAATATTGTTCTACCAGCAAAGCTTACAGTTATACCTGCAATACCTCCAGCAACCAGTAGTCCTGTAAGGTCTATACCTAGTGGAGCTAATGAAGCAGCTATACCTATTATGAGTATTGTGTAAGTGGTTACCTTCTCTATTATATTGTATATATGCGGTGCTACCTTAGGCTTAAGCGCTCTCCTAATGAATGTTCTAACTGCTAATGTAATTAAAACAACAACACTTATAGATAATGCTATAATTAGGAACTTAAGTACTGTAGTCCAGGTATCCATAGCAGTATGTGAAAGTGTTGTTAGTGTTGTATTTAGCCCATTAGTCAGGTCCGTAATATTCATGAAGAACACCCTCACTTAAACTCTCAACATCACCTGGAACTTTAACTTCCTCTAATCCCTCCTTAGGGGCTTTACCTAGCGGCTCAGCGTAGGGTTTAGATGTATTTGAGGGTAGCCTTATCATTTCATAGTAAACTCTTAACTCATTTTTCGATCTATAAAGCTTAACGGATTGCATATTGATTAAAGCATATGAGTACATGTTAGCATATATGCTTAATGGTGTTACCGCTAAGGTTAATGCGTAGTCAGTACTGATACCTTCACCACCTAATACAGTTGTTTCATGGTACCTACATATCATGCCCTCAACAATGCTTCCAAACAATGTATACTTTACTTTAAATGGACTTAATATAGCAATAGTAGTTCCGTTAACAACGAGAGCTACCTCATAGGGTAATGTTAACCAGTATGACTTAACTCCGAGACCTACTATGGGAGTTAGAATCTTAAGGTAAAGAGTGTTTGTTATACGTGCAAGCCTATAAATAGGAGGTATAGGTATTATTTCGACAAATGAATCTGGATCCAACGTGAATACGCCGTCACCATAAAGATCTTTTATGTAAAGTGTTGTAGCATCCCTCTTAATTAATGCTTTACCGATCTTAATTATAGCTCCTTCATCAATTATCCATGCATTCTCCAATAAAGCCCCCTAAACATATCTAGGCATGATAGAAGTCCTTAAAAGGACTTCCATCTATAGAGGTAAACCTTTGGATAACCTTAACAGGGTTTTGTACGTCCTCAATATAGTTGACTTACTTAATGAATCCCCACCCTTTACCCTTAATATTAAGGCCTTAACAGCTAATTTAATCACTTCATTAACAACCCTAGAGTCACTCTTTATTACTCCTGCTGCAAAAGCGTATGCTAAGGCTGCTAATGTATGTTTACATAGTACGTACTTTGTGAATATGGGCATAGGTATCTCTAACCTTCTTATTAACCCTCTCAACCTACGTTCAAACTCCCTATCTGCCCTACTTGCCGTCATCACTGCATCAGTACATGTACACTTCATACCATAAGCACCAACTTGAACAACGTGGTAAGCCTCCTCTAAAGGTACACCAACTCTCCTCTCAATGAGTTCACCACCATGGAGTGATCTCTCAATAACAACCCTCTCAACACCCTCCTCAACACCCTTACTTGACACTACTATCATAGTAACACTTGAACCCCTCACTATGATTGACGATATCCTCCTACTATCCCTGATAATGTCTAGAGCTCCACTAAACCTCTTAAGCAATGCTTCGTAAGCCTCAATACCGTAATACCTCCTCACATACCTACATAGCTTCCTCCTCAGTCTAAGTAACTCCTTAATCCATGCACTCCTATCCACAGTAATACCTGCCTTAACACTCACAATTCATTACCCTAAGAAGTCGCCGTTTCCAGATTTATATATGGTAATACCAAGACCAGACCACTTATTTAGTTCGCGCTGAGCATGGTATCTAGGTAGAGATATTGGTGAATCCTTACATAAGATTTAAAGACATAATTAAACTCATAATCCTAGAGTTCAGTGATCGTTTAGATGAAGCCGATACCATAGCATTAGGTACTGGTAGGACTAGTGAGGTTATCATGGATGTACTACATGACCTAGGTCTTCTAAGAGGTAAGGTCTTAACAGCTACATCATATGATACATTGCTAAAGCTTAATAGTATAGGCTACAACGTAACCTCACCACTAAGCTTAAAGACCATAGATATCTACATAGACTCAGCTGATTTTGTTGATAGGAAAGGAAATATGATCAAAGGAGGTGGAGGAGCGCTTACTATGGAGAAAATCCTTGCATTTCACTCAAAGCTAAGAATCTTTATAGTTGATGAGGGTAAGGTTACTAACATATGTCCTAACAAGCCCATACCTGTCGAGGTCTTACCCAATGCTTTAAACTTAGTTAGGCACTACTTAGAACGTCAAGGGTTTAAAGTAATCCTTAGAGAGTGTAATTGCAAGAGAGGACCAGCAATTAGTGATGTAGGTGGTATCATAATCGATGTAGTACCTCCTAGAAAGGCTTGTGAGAATATGGAAAGGCTTGAACACATACTTGAAACCATACCCGGAATAGTGATGTGTGGTATCTTTACTAAAAAGCTCATAGACTTCATATACGTTTTTAACG
>CAZUAD010000066.1:0-7696 GCA_964618155.1 uncultured Desulfurococcaceae archaeon | reverse complement strand
AGTTACTATCTCCTCTAACTCATCCTTACCCATACTAGAGTTGCACCCTAACACCTTAGGCGTCAAACTATATAAGGATGATTGACTTGAGTAATAACTTAGGGCTTAATTTTAAACTAAGGGATTAGTACTTAAGTACGTGGAGACAGGATAGTATTGGGATGAGGATACTTGCCCCCACCTGATGAGTGAAGAAATTACCGCGATCTGACCGCTTAAACATTAATTAAGTCTTAACTACAAAAAGGACCTCCTTATAACTTTAATTAAGATAATTACTACCAGGATGACACCTATCAATTTACTCATGAAGTCTATGTAATCTTCGAACGTAATGTGCCCTATCAGTGATCCGCCCACGAGATGTACTAAACTTACATTACCTCCTACAGCTACTACCGTGCTGTTAACATAGTTTAGCGGTACATAGACGTGTACTAGGGTACTCTTAGACCTTGGGTACTCTACACTCGTAGGTAGTTCAATCCATACTCCATCCTTACTTAGTAGTAAGGCTTTAACCGATGTCATATTAAGTCTTTCATCAAACTTTGTACTTAGCTTGATCTTAACACTGGCGTTACTCTTAACTACTACATCGTAAGATCTTATGTAGTCAAACCTTAATGGTATAGATCTAGGTTTTGATAGAGATGCGAGATACGCTATTAGCAATGTACTTGGCTTTTCAGCTACTACTGTAAGATTTGATTTAGGTAGTTTGAGTAGTAGTTCTTCACCAGGTTTAAGTACTCCATACTTACTTGTGAAGTTTAAGGGTATGTAGGTGGCTAACGATGTGGTATACCACATGTCAACTGAATCTAAAGCACCTAATCTCTGTAATGCTGGATATACCGTACTTGGTCTTGGAGCATTAACCATTCCTGGAAGAGCTGTTGAATTTCCGTAAATTATCATGTCGATAATGTATATGAATTCTGGATCGTAAGGACTTATCATGCCTAGCACAGCTTCGTCTCCATATACTTCAAAAGTGAAGTTACCTCTAAATCTATCAGGTAAGTAAAGCTCTACATTAGGTATGTTTGGTGTAGAGTCAACTATCTCGTAATCAGGCCAGTACCCATAGTAGTCGTAAAACTCGGAAGCATTATATGCGACAATAACTACTTCATGAGGTTGTATAATAGCATTGCTAGGAAACCTAAACAATCCCTCATCATCGTTAGAAAATACTGTTTCAGCATCACCTACTAAGTACTGTGTGAGATTCACTTCATGATCTAAGGGATTGTAGATAGCTATATATTGAGGACTTAGAATGCCCACTGACATTAGTAGAAGATGATAATTAACTCTCCATACAGGTGAACACCATTTGTTGTGAAGGGTGCTTATCCATTCATGAGCTTTATTTGATAATCTCTCATTGGATATAAGTACTATGCTCTCATCATTATACTTAGTAGCTGAACCTGTAGGATTATATGAGCCTGTTATTAACACATTGTCTATTACAAAGGTTTTCGCATGTAATTTATTGAAGCCTCGACTAAATACTGGTTTAATACCATTAGAAAGCAATTCATATGCAAACCTCCCAGGAGTATCTTCGTTTAATAACCAATCAAATATACCTTTAAATTCTACTTGTGATGCCTTATCTATTATCGCTTGACGTAAGTACTTTATGATACTACTTGTTGTGAATATGTAGTGCGCCATACTTAGCTTATACGACGCTGCTCTAATTACAGCTTCTACCTCCCAATCAAGCCTATGCTCTGGTCCTACGTAAACATGGGCTATGATGGGATCACCAGCTTCTTCATAAATAATTACCTGAGCAGCAAATACATCTCTTAAATCGCTTCTTCCATAAGCACCATTAACTAAATCCTTAAATTCCTCCTCAAGTGCTCTAGCTAGTAACGGAACGTTAGTTAGTACTACAATATTTTCATAATTACTACCCAATCCTGTTGTAGTCGGGTTTGCCGTACCGATAATTAATGCTTTACCATCAATTATTATGAACTTATGGTGCATTGTATGGTCGTATCCTACCTCTTCTTCATAGGATTTATCAGTATATACGCTTACACCACTACTTATTAGTAAGTTTACGGCTTCATAAGCAAGACTATCGTCATCCACAACTACACCTACATCAACTCCTCTCTCAGCTGCATTAGCTAATTCTCTTGCTAAACTTACGTTCTCAAAGAACGCTAATGCGGCATGAATGGAGCTATTAGCGGACCTTATAAGACCTATTAAGCCAACCCTATTGTCTATATCGAGTAAGGCCTTAGACTCGGTAGGTAGTATATATAGCTTAGAGGCACCCTTGGGCACACCATCCAGTGAAGTTAGGTATAGTAACCCCATAAGTACTCTTAATCCTCCTCTACGACCTCCTATAAGGATCAAGAAACCTTGCGAACTATGGGAAATACCTAACACATTGGTATCATCTAAATTTAACCTAACTTCTTCAGTACTAACTATTTCATGCTTACTGATATCGTACTTAATTATGTATGATGATGTGACATTAGTTAATGCTATTACGAGTAGTGAGTTAGTTATATTTACTATGAACGGGCCCCTAATAATGTCGCCAACTCGTAGGGTATATGTGTATACAGTATTGTTGAGCTCTATTATGTTTAGGTAGAGGTAGCCTTCATCATCAACGTAATATACAAGCACTTTACCTTCTATGATTAATGCTGTTGGTGGTGTAGATGCCTTACCGTTAAGAGGGATGAGTTCAACATCTAAGTTACTTAATGTGATCTTAGCGGTAATTACATCACCATTACTCAACATTATAGGCACTAAGTAAGAATTCGCGTTACTCCAGAATACCGCGTTTCTCCCTAAGTGCTCATCTCCTTCTTCATTAGATAACAACAATATTGATGTACTGCCATTACCCCATATTATTGCCGCGTAAACATCTAGGTCATTACCTACATCTCTGTAAACAAATAAGGCGGTATCACGACCGTTGGCCGAAACCACTTCATTAGCATATTTGTAGTATGTATTACCATCGAATACCCTAATCGCCTTCCTTATATTGCAGTTTAAGTCAGTAAAGTACACATAGTAATCCCTATCGCTACTATTATAGAAGAATACCGTCACAATACTCTCATTTAACCATGCAATAGCTGGATACTCCTCATATGCGGAAGTATATGCTATACGGCAGACCTTATATAGGTCATTATATGAAGTGCTTAGGATCGATAGGTAAATATCAAGTTTCGTCTTTGATGAATACCTAGCGTATGCAACCCCTACATAACCCCCCTTATAGGCTGGTACCGATACTTGCTTTACATACCTGTCTCCTACCCTTATAGCTATAAAGCCATAACCAGTAAATAAAGCAGTATAAGTTGAGCCTTCACCATAATCCGGGTTATCTATCACATGCCATGTAAATCCGCCCCACACTCCAGCAAGACCGTAATTATCACCTCTAAACTCACCAGCTGGTAGTAAATCATATGGTGCTGAGATCACTTGAAATATTAAGAAGGAATCGCTTACAGCATCGGTAGTAGTCACTATAGGGCTAATAACCCCTAGCATTAAGAATAATATCACCAATACATAGAAAAACTTCATTGTGCACCGCCATCAAATATATTCGTAGAAGGAAAAATATTTTAAGTAAGGATTTGAACCTATAACAAGTTTTCAGCGAAGGACCACATCATCACCCTTCGGTAAGGCCCGGGGTTTCTCATCACTCAAGTCAATATTTACTTAAAGACTTAAAAATAGTCCTGACAATACCCTATTAACTCTTAGTACCTACTATACCAGGTGTACTTATGTCCTATGACATCATTAACTGGTATAAGCACTTATTTTCAAGAGTAAATAGGACAACATTCACTCCAATAATCGCTAAGGAAGCTCAAAATTCTTATGTGATAGATCATGAAGGCGTTAAGTACATAGACTTAACGTCCAGTGGTGCAACGTTAAATCTAGGCTATAATCCTCCAAGGATATCTAAGATCATTAATGAGTATAGTCGTAAGCTAACACACTTCACATTTCTGTATGGATTTAACATTGAGTGTCTAGATTTAGCCAAGAAGCTTGTAGAGATAGCCCCACAGGTAGGTATTGATTTAAAGGTCTACTTAGGTCTTAGCGGAAGTGACGCAAATGAGGCTTCCTTAATCTTAGCCAAAGCTTTTAGCAATAGGAGGTATATACTAGCATTCACTGAAGGATTTCATGGGTGTAGTTTAGGATCTAATAGTGCTTCAGGGATAAGGCTTTCACGTATGGTCTACTCTAAAGTGGGTGGTCTGAATGATGTATTATTTGTTCCGTACCCTGACTGCTATAGACCTAAGATTGATGTAGGTAATAAATCGTGTACTAAAGCCTATGTTGAAGTCTTTAAGGCTGTAATAGAGTCATTAACATATCCTGAAGATATCGCAGCACTAATTTTTGAGCCTATACAGGGTGATGGAGGTATTGTAGTACCACCTAAGGATTACTTCTCAAACATTTGGGGTATACTTAAGAAATATGGCATATTGACAATAGACGATGAAGTTCAGACATGCCTTGGTCGTACAGGTCACTGGTTCGCTATTGAGGAGTTTAACGTAATACCTGATATAGTCACGCTAGGTAAGCCATTAGGTAACGGATTACCCATATCAGCAGCAGTAGGTCCAAGAGATGTTATGGATGCTTTACCTAACATGGCCTATACCTTTTCTTACGTAGGTAATCCCATGATATGCCGCATAGCTAAGGAGGTTATAGATATGATAAAGGAGGAAAAACTCGTTGAAAGAGCACGGGTTTTAGGGTCAAGGGTCATGCAGAGGCTTAAGTCGTGGGTTCGGAAGTTCAACATAGTAGGTGATGTAAGGGGTCTTGGCTTAATGATAGGTGTAGATATAGTTAAGAGCAAGGAGACTAAGGAGAGAGGTTATAATGAAGCTAAGAAGGTGGTTTGGCGTTCATACGAGCTAGGTGTAATTGTCAATTTTGTTCATGGCAATGTAATTAGGATTCAACCACCATTAAATATAGATGAAGATACGTTAAATAGGGCTTTAGACTTACTTGAGGAGGCGTTAGAGGATGTCGATGAGGGTAGGGTTAGTGATGATGTCGTAAAGTACGTTGAGGGATGGTAGTAATCGAGTAATCAAACAATAATACTTACCCTACGACTAATTTATGGGTAAGTAATGTGTTTAGGAGGAGGACCATTAATGATAGAATTATTAAGTTAGCTCGTGAATTAAGTGATTACATTATCAAAATACGTAGAGAGATCCACATGAATCCTGAACTAGCTTTTGAGGAGTTTAAGACCTCAAAGTTAGTGAAGGACGAACTAGGTAAGTTAGGTATAGATGTATTAGAAACCGCGAAAACAGGTGTTATAGGTATTCTTAAGGGAAAGAAGGAGAAGCCTGTAGTTGCTTTAAGAGCTGATATGGATGCTTTACCCATTAATGAAGAGAATGATATCCCCTATAAATCGAGGATACCTGGTAAGATGCATGCATGCGGTCATGATGCTCACGTAGCAATGCTTTTAGGGGCAGCTAGGGTATTAAGTGAAATTAGAGATGACCTTAAATGTACTGTAAAGTTCATATTCCAACCAGCTGAGGAGAAAGGTCTCGGAGCTAAGAAGGTAATTGAGGAGGGACACTTAGAAGGTGTTGATGCGATTTTTGGACTTCATGTATGGTCGGAGCTCGAGTCAGGTAAGATAGGTATTAGAGATGGCCCTACGCTAGCTGGTGCAGATGCTTTTGAGGTTAGGATTAAGGGTAAGGGAGGTCACGCTGCTGCACCTCATGAAACCGTAGATCCCATAGTCATTGCAGCTGACTTAATAAATGCTTATCAGAAGATAGTTACGAGAGAGGTTAACCCCTTAGATAACGTGGTCATTACTGTAGCTAAGATTAGTGCAGGTACCACTCATAACGTAATACCTGAGGAAGCAGTAATGTTAGGTACTATAAGGACATTTAGGAAAGAGGTTAGGGAGTACGTCATTAAGAGGATGAAGGAGATAAGTGAGGGTTACGCTAGAGCCCTAAGAGCTAAAGCTGAATTTAAGCTTAAGGAAGCAGGCATACCGCCAACTGTAAATAATTCTGAACTAGCTACTTTTGCAAGAAGATTATTAAGCGAAGTAGGTATAGCTGAAGTAGTAAGTGACGTAAAGCCTTCAATGGGTGCTGAAGACTTTGCACTCTATGCTGAGAAGGTTAAAGGACTCTACATATTCTTAGGTATAAGAAATAAGGAGAAGGGTATAGTTTACCCGCATCACCACCCAAGATTCAATATAGATGAAGATGTATTATGGATAGGTACAGCCATACATGCACTCCTTGCATTTAACTATCCATTCTACTTTAGTTAAGAGACTATTGTTAATTCCCTATCCTTTTTTAATGTAACGTAAAGAGCTATTAATGAGGTTATGGATGCTATGAACGCAGTTATTGTTATACCTTCATTTATGTATAGCTTGCTTGCAACATCTATTCTGAATATGTAGTCTATCCATGAGCCTAAGAAACCTCGACATATATTACCTATGTATGTTACCCTAACAACCCTACTTTTAATACTACCTTCACCTTTAACAAGTAGCCCCTCACTTCCGTAATGTCCCTCAAACCTTTCAATTATTAATGGTACATTGACATTACATATTCTTACAATTACCTCCTTGTTTTGGAGCTTCAAGTCTTTATTAGCGAGCTCAGGATTCACTAATAGCTTAGCATAGAACAGCCTATTAAGTAGTATCCTGGTTTCATCATTGGGTATGTCTGTAGGCTTTATACCTCCATCTTCCTCCTTAAGTACCACATTATCAACGTACTTAAGACCCATTGATGGTATTTCAACGAATACTTTAGCAACGTAGAGTCCTGTTGGTTTTGTAGTTGATGCCTCATATGTTACGTAGGCCGCACCTGCAAGTAGTAGTGCAATTAATATTGCAAGTAGTGCTTTAGCTGTTGATGGTAAACCACCCCTAAATCTCCTCATCCCATATACGATAAAGTCGAATATCGAACCCGTAGATGACTTAATCCTAAGTATCTCATGTCTATAACGCTCAATAACTAAGGGTAGTAAGGCTATACCAGTAACAAACCCTCCTGCATGTGCGAAGAACGCTATTGAAGCTCCTAATCTAGCATAGCCGTAGATCACCTGTAATGCAAACCAGAAAATCAAGTAGTATGCAGCACTCATTGTGAAGCACATCGGCATAAAGAAGAAGAACCAACATGCAGTTAGTGACGTTCCTGGATACAACATTAGGTAAGCACCTAGTACACCACTAATAGCTCCTGAAGCTCCTATAGCTGGAATAGCTAAGGCGGAGGGTCCTTGAAGCATACTAAAAGCTGTATGAAATATTGAAGCTGCGACTCCTGAAATAATGTACAGGGCTAAGAATCTAAGACCACCTAAGGTATTCTCAACTGCTTTACCGAAGATGTAGAGGAAGTACATGTTAAAGAATATGTGAAGTATGTCCGCATGTAGGAACATGCTAGTTAATATTCTGTAGAGATTACTTAGATCCTGCATTATGAGTAGGGGTATGAAACCTCCTGTGTAGAGCCATTTAGTATCGATACTTACGAATGTGTTACTTGAGGATGTTACTAGGTATAGTAGTACG
>CAZUAD010000065.1:0-8074 GCA_964618155.1 uncultured Desulfurococcaceae archaeon | reverse complement strand
ATACTCACTACTTAAGTAAGTCTTAGCCCACTCAACGTAGACGTCGACCTTATTACTCTTAAGTAGGTCCTTATGTCTCTCAGCGATTTCCTCATAACTCCAGAAGCATGGTAGTACTGAGACAAGGCATTCTAGTGGTGTTCCCTTGTAGCATGTTGTTATTAGGAAGTTCATGTATGCTACGTTAGTGGGCATGGGCTCCTCCCTAACAACATCCTCAAGCCTTAACCCAAGACGCTTAAGTAGCTTAACGTAAGACTCCATCTCGACCGTAGCATCAGCATATGCGATCTCTAAAGCTGTCCTAGCAACTTCGTAGTCAGCCTTAGAAGCAAGTATTGAGAATACCCTCATCATACCAACTAGGTAGTTGTAGTCCTGCTTAACATAGAATACGAACTTATTGAGGGGTAGTGTACCGCTATAGAGTTCTACAACGAATGGGTGCTTGAATATCTTCTCCCAAATAGTTGATGCATCAGCTCTTAACCTTTCAGTTAACTTCAATGAAGCTCACCTACTACTATAGATTGAATCCCAGAACATCCTCTCGTAGGCTTGAATCATCCTAGAGACCGACCTATACCTATCCATATCCAAGTACCTCTCAATGATTGGGTAGGCCATTCTCTCCAACTCATCGTAAGGACCTCCAAATGCTTCGAGGAATCCAACAGACCTAATTCCGTAGTTCTTCCTAAGGGCCTTAGCAAGTCTTAAGGTATTAGAGCCCCATACAGGTAGGTTAACTACGAGGGCTATAGCCGCATCACCTAGGGTACCGTTTAAAGCTAGCCATGATAGGTAGTGGGTATACGTAACAGCTTCGGGCTTAGGGCTGGGTGGTTTATCAACGTTAACGCCTAACTCCTCAGCAAGCTTAATGAGCTCCTTAAACGCCTTATAGTCCCCATCAACAAGAACCTTAAAGAACTCAACCTCATCCCTAAAACGAGCTCTTGAGAGTATGTGGGCTAAAGCTCTAAGATCGTGAGGTACTATGTATAGTTGACTAATAACAAACTCCTTAATGAGGTCAACAGGTAGCTTCCCCTGTTCAGCATCTTTAACGTAAGGATGATTCAGTATGTACTCATTAAGAGGTCTTAACTCAGCCCTCAACACCTCAAGAACCTCACGACCACTCAAACTAACACCGATATAAACCTCCCTAAGAAGGCAGTTATTAATTAACCCTACATGAAATCCTTCCTAGGATAAACCTTTTAGGGGATTATCTCTATCCCTAACCTACTTACCAACTCTGATCTTGACCTAATGTCCTTATCAAATGTTGCAAAGACCTTAGCCCCTACAATCTTACATGCTATTACATGAAGTAAATCTAAAGTTTTAAGTTTTAATAGTTCAGAGAATTTTAATGACATTCTTAACACATAATTGAAGTCGATCTCAATAATCTTAGCACCAACCTTTCTTACTGAGTAGAGTGCAAGAGCCTGTGGATGAGGTAGGCCTGCTCTAGAGTAAACTGAAGATAGTTCAACAAGCGTTAACTCACTAACCACTCTTTCATCCTTAATTCCTTCTAATAGCTTTACTGCTACCTCATGATTTGAATCAAGCTCATCAACATACGAAATTATAACATTAGTATCTAAGTATATCATCCCATCCTATCCTCCTCTAACAACTTTAGTAGACCACCATGCCTTATTCTATAATTCATCTTCTCAAACTCCTCAGCCTTTTCATGCACTTTATCCCAGAATTCAACTTCCTTAATAACTTCCTTAAGACCTTTCTCAATCATTATATTAAATGCGTGAGATCTACTCTTCGCAATACCGTACTTAACCATCTTTTCAGCAATATCAACTATTTCCTTACGAACCTTGATAGATATGGTGACTGACATATAAGGTACACCAAGTATACCTATTATTACGTGGTATTAGAACCTTACTAAAGTTGGATTTATTAAGGTATTAGGTAATACATGCTCTCACAGTATACTCTATGGACTCCTCAAGTATTTCAACTTTCTCTACTGCCAGACTTTTCATTATGTTTGCTAGCTTCTTAGATGTAATGAGCTTAGCTGGATAGCCTAGGAATTTCTCGATGAGCATGATGAGCTTACCTACCCATGTATTGATATTAGGGTCTCTTATGTAGAGACATGACCCCTCACTTAAGACCCTAGTAACCTCCTCCAAACCCTTCTTGGGGTCTTCAAGGTGATGGAGAACGTTATGTAGGATAGCAACACCTCTCCAACTTCTATCCCTTAAAGGTATGTAGTGAGCATCACTAGCTAAGCACTCAACGACACCATTACATGAAAGCCTCCTAACTCTAGCTAACGCCTCATAATCAACATCAACTACTACATAGTAATCGACACCACCTAAAACCTCACAAAGAGAACCATCACCACCACCAATATCAAGCACTCTATCAACTCCTACGATAAAGCGTAATAAGCCATTAAAGTACATCCTAAGCATACTTAACCTAATACCCTTAAACATCAATGCATAAGCAGTTAGGTAGCATATAAGAGTATACCTAAGACACTGATTACGAGGTATTACTTAACGTATTAGCTGGTATTAAGTAGTAATGAGGTAGTACCTAAAGGATAGGTTAAGAGCCTCTATCACTACGGATTAGTAGTTATAAGCTAGCTATAGTGCGTGAAACTTCATTAGATACTATAACTTCTTGCTAAGTTATTACTAAGTTAGTCATTACCTGATGGAATTATTGTTACATCAACACTCAGCGTTACTGGTTTGTCATTAAGGTATGTCGTAACGTATAATCTATACTTCGAGTATGGTCTATAAGGCTTAATACCTAGTTCAAGTAGTACCTCATAATAATTCCCATACCTTACTATGTTCATTATCTTACTAAGTACCTTCTTACCTGTCTGTAGGTCTATTAGCTTAATCCTGAACTCCCTAAACCTTTCATGACCTATAGGGTCAAAAACCCAAATCCATACCTTAAACCTTGTGTAGTCGGTGAGGTTGAGTATAGCGACTTCCCTATCTATGAGTAATGAGTAGGTCCTTGAGGAGCCATTAGCTACAACCCAACCCTCAGTATTGGGGGGCTTAATGCCTATGACCTTGATGTAGGCCTTAGATGGTCCATAAATCCTTACAACCCTTAATACAATATTATAGTCTACATGGATATAGCAGCCATTACTAAGACCTTCCCATAGCACGATCAACGACAAAACATAATCACTACCAGGATTAAGTACAAGTCTATGAGTAGTTACTCCAGAACTACTGAAGAAGCAGCATCTAGGTAATTCTAAGGTGTACGACCTACCGTTAGATATTACTAACTTAGGTTTAATAATGACTAATCCACTACAGTCCGTAAGGTAATTAGTTAGCTTAGGGGTAATCTCAATAAGTACGGTCTCATTATCTAGTACCTTCATGATAGCTAACTCATTAACTATGGAGTGTCCCTTAGGGGTGCTTAAGTTCATGTTTAAGCTCATAAGTGATGATGAAAAAGCTAGGATGTTCTCAGCACCTTCTACCCTAATCCTTAAGCTTAGATTACTCATGAACCTCTGCGTAGGGCTTAATACATGGGTTAGCGTAAGCACTATTAATGACGCTAGTAGTACTATCACTACGTACCTTAGTACGTACTTACCCAATAGCTTAGGCCCAAGAATTTACCATTTAGTGGGTTTTTATTTTGAGATCAGTTATGATGTGGGCAAGCTTTATTAATTACATTTAATTAATAGTGTGGGATCTTAATGGGCTTAGATAAGGGCTTTGTAGTATGGTTTACAGGGCTTCCAGGTAGTGGTAAGTCCACTATTGCCTACGGTGTTGCCGACGTGCTTAGAGGTCTTGGCTATAGGGTTGAGGTTCTTGATGGTGATTGGGTTAGGAAGACAATAAATCCTGATGCAACATTCACGAAGGAGGGTAGGAGGATTCACTTAAGGAGGGTTGCATGGATTGCTAGACTACTCGCTAGGAATGGGGTCATAGTTCTATGTAGTTTCGTATCACCTTATAGGGATGTGAGAGCTGAGGTTAGGTCTATAGTTGAGGAGGAGGGTCTCAAGTTTATTGAGGTATACGTCAAGTGCAGTCTAGAAGAATGTATTAGAAGAGATCCTAAAGGACTATATAAGAAGGCATTAAGAGGTGAGATAAAGAACTTCACGGGCATTAGTGACCCCTACGAGGAACCAGAAAATCCTGAATTAGTCATAGATACAGAACGCCTAACACCTAAGGAAAGTATTGAGGAAGTTATTAATTACCTTAAGAAACAGAACTTAGTAAAGTCCTGAGAAAGGGACTCCAAACTAAAATAATTCATAACCTACGCTTCATCACGTACTACTTAAACATAATCCAATACCTAAATTAGTGATTACGCGTTAGATAAATCTTTAATATCAGTTTTACCCAGTTATACTATAGGTGGACTAGGTTTGACTCTTAAGTTAAGAGTGGGGAGGAAGGGGTATATAATCTTACCTAAGGCTATACGTGAAGCTGTAGGTATTGATGAAGGTGATGAAGTTATCGTTGAAATTAAGGATGGTATCGTACTTAAGCCTATTAAGAAGAAGGTTGATGTAGATAAGCTTAGGGAGTCCCTAAGAGGGCATGCCGAGGTTTTGAAGAAGATAAAGGGTATAGTTGAGCCTAAACCTGGTGAGTTAGCGTATAGCTACCTTGAGGAGGAGTTTGAGTAGTGAAGGTCTTTATAGATGCACCACTTCTAATATACCTTAACACGTTAGTTAAACCTGAGAGGAGGTTACCATATGAGAATTTCTACATAGATCTTCTAACTAAGTATAAGACCTATACTGACGTACTAGTACTTGATGAGGTAATATACATTTCAAGAAGAAAGTACCATGTACCATATAAAGTTACGGTAAAGTTCATAGAGTCAAACGTACTTCCCTACATATACATACTTAGCTTAGGTGAGGAAGAGTATAGAGGAGCAGCAAAGTTACTAACTGAATACAATCTTAAGCCTTCAGACTCATTACACGTAAGTGCAATGATCAATAATAACATTAGCATAATAGTTAGTGAGGATAGAGAGTTCGATAAGCTACCCATGGTAAAGAGGTTATGGATAGACTAACCACCTTCACAATCTCCTTAAGTGATACGTCCCTATAAAGGAAAACCCGATAGTTAGCTAATATGATTATCCCCATCAGGATTGGTAGATTATGATGTCATGCTCATTAATAATATTTAATTAATACCTAATACAAGATACTTGGTGCTGTAGTTTGGGTGAGGCTGAGAGGAGGGGTAAGTACACGACTGTTTCGATCCCCATAACTCTCTATAATAGGATTAAGAGCCTAATCAAGGATACAGGATTTACAAGTGTTTCTCAGTTTGTCACCTACATACTTAGAGAGGTTATTGCCCGCATGGAGGAGGAGAAGTTGAAGAGTAGTGGTTTAAGTGAGGAGGAGAGGAGGGAGATTATTGAGAGGTTGAAGAGATTAGGCTATCTGTAGTGGGTAATGCTTATTAATTAAATATAATTATGTGGGGACTAGCTATGGTCTCAAAACCTCATGGAGGTAGATTAGTTGATAGGGTTTTGAGGGGTCGTAGTAGGGAGAGGGTGCTATCTGAGGTTAGGGAGATACCTAAGGTTGAGGTTAATGTGTCAATAGCTGCTGATGTAGCTAACATAGCTCATGGTGTCTATAGTCCTCTTGAAGGTTTTCTAGTACAGGAGGATTATCTTAGCGTACTCCATAATATGAGGTTAAGTAATGATATTCCATGGACTATACCTATAGTACTTGACGTAGCTCCGGACGAGGTTGCAGGTCTTAAGGAGGGTGATGAAGTTGTCTTAACCCTTAACAATAACCCAATAGCCTTACTACGTATTGAGGAGATCTATGGCTGGGATAAGCGTGAGTACGTAATTAATGTGTTCAAAACCGATGACGAAGGGCATCCGGGTGTATTAAGGACTATGAGGAGGAAGGAATTACTTGTTGGAGGATCCATATACTTACTAAATGACCCTCCAGAACCTTTTGAGAGGTATAGGTTATGGCCTAAGGAGACTAGAGTACTCTTTGAGGCTAGGGGTTGGAGGACCATAGCGGCTTTCCAGACAAGGAACGTACCTCACCTAGGTCATGAGTACATACAGAAGGCAGCACTAACGTTTACTGATGGGCTCTTCATAAACCCACTAGTCGGTTGGAAGAAGAAGGGTGACTATAGGGATGAAGTCATAGTTGATGCCTACCAAGCACTCATAAGCCACTACTATCCACGTAATGCAGTAGTGTTTAGTGTTCTTAGGATGGAGATGAGGTATGCAGGGCCTAGGGAGGCCATACATCACGCCATAGTAAGGAAGAACTTCGGCGCAACACACTTCATTGTTGGTAGGGATCATGCAGGTGTTGGGCACTATTATGGACCCTATGAGGCATGGGATATATTTAAGGAGTTCCCAGATCTAGGTATAACACCACTCTTCGTTAGGGAGGCATTCTACTGCAGGAAGTGTGGAGGCATGGTTAATGAGAAGATATGCCCTCATAGTGAGGAATTTAGAGTTAGGATTAGTGGCACTATGATACGTAACATGTTAAAGAATGGTAGAAGACCTCCTGAATACATAATGAGGCCTGAAGTATCTGATGTGATACTTAAGTATGGAAACCCATTCGTTGAGTGAGGAACTTGAAACTCCCAGATCAGTGTTTTAGGGCTGTAGATATGTTGAGGAATTGCAGTAGGTTCTTAATAGTACATCATTGGGATAGTGATGGTATAGCATCAGCGGCCATGCTAGGTAGGTTCTGCTTAAACAGTAAGTCTAGAGTAGACTACTTAGTACCTAAGATAGGGGTTTATGGAATTGAAGCATTAACTCTTAAGGACATACCATGCAGTGTTGATTGTATTGTAGTACTAGATTACAGTGTTGATGGTAGGGTATTCGAGAAGCTTAAGCTTGATTTGGAAAGGGACATAGTGGTCTTTGACCACCATGTCGTGAATCCGTGTAGTACGTGTAAGGCATACTGTAACCCTGTTGCCCTAGGCCAAGGCGATGAGGAGGTATGGCCATCAACAACATACCTTCTATACAAGTTTTTAAGTCCGAGCATCGACAGCGAAGACTTAGTAGTATTAGGTATCGTAGGTGATTTAACACCTTATGTAGACTCTAAGAGAGGACATAGAGGTTTATCTTACATCAATGACTTACTACCTAAGTTAAGAGGCTTAAGCTTAACTAAGATTAGATTTGCTGTAGATCTCGTAGATTCATGTTATAGAGTCCTAAATTACGATTGCATAGAGTATGTTAGGACTAGACTAATACACGAAGGCCTAAGTGAGATACTTAACGATCCATACCTAATTAAGATTAAGAAGGAAGTTGATGAGGTCATCAGTAAAGCATTAAGTAGTTTAAGAGTGCTTAGGACTGAAAGGGAGTTGAGTGTCTTCCATCTTAAGATGGATGCCTTCATAACGTCAAGTATTGGTAGACTTCTGGCATCTAATAATCCTGATAGGGTCATTACCTTAGTACATGAAATACCTAGCTTAGGAGGAGGCTTCATATATGTTAGAAGTGTTAAGTACGTACTTGAGGATGTGCTGATAAAGCTTAAGAGGGCTGGATTAGAGGTTGGCGGTAAGAAGGCTGTCTTCGTCGTAAGGTTTAAGGGTGATTACAGTGACGTTCTTAACAACGTGATTGATAAGCTCTTAAATAACCTACCCCACTAGATAGGAGGTAGTCGTGTCATGGTTAGGAAGGTATTCATACTAGGCTTAGACTCAATGCCTCCTAGAGTTCTCTATGAAGGCATGGACAACGGCTCATTTAAGTACATTAGGAGGTTAGTTAACGACTCTTTAAGGTACATTCTAAAGAGCTGTCACCCACCGATAACAATACCTGCATGGATATCCATGTTCACCGGTAAGACCCCGGGAGAGCTAGGTATGTATGGGTTTAGGCATAGAAAGCCAGGCAGCTTTAATTACTACATAGTTAACCGTAATTACCTAAGACATAGAAC
>CAZUAD010000064.1:2795-8165 GCA_964618155.1 uncultured Desulfurococcaceae archaeon | reverse complement strand
GTATAAGGGTTAAGAAGAGGTTTATTTTAGATATAGATCAAAAAGGGTTTAGCATAAAGAGTGTTAAGTGTGTTAATGTAGATATCGATATTAGCGAAGGTATTACAGAAGAACTAATGAATTTAGTTTATACCGATCCAGACGTAGCTGATCTAATTAAGTTAGGGGTTAAGAAGTATGTATTAGCTTACATAGCCTAAACCTATTCCTTGAAACATAAACTAAACACTATTTATTCCTCATAGTTACTTAATACTTGGTGATTACATGAGTGAGAGACGTCGTAGGAGAAAGTCATTCTTTGACATATTCGATGAGTTATTTAGAGAGATCGAGGAAGAGTTTAGGGATTTCATGAGGGAAATCGAAAGATTTGGGCCATTCAAGGAGGAGGTTAAAGAATTTAAAGGACCCTTTGTTTACGGCTTTAGAATTACTATAGGACCTGATGGAATACCTAGGATTGAGGAATTCGGTAATGTAAGGAGAAGAGGTGTGAGGCCTGCAATAACTGAGGAAAGAGAGCCTTTAATAGATGTACTAGATGAAGGTGATAAGATAAGGATTGTTGCTGAAATGCCTGGTGTTGAGAAGGATAAGATAAAACTTAGAGTTCAGGATAGGAAATTAATAATTAGAGCAAGTAACGAGCATAGAAAGTACTACAAAGAAGTTGACCTACCAGCTGAGGTTGACATTAAAGCCGCTAAGGCTATGTACAGAAACGGCGTCCTTGAAGTTGAAATACCTAAGGTTAGAAGGGAAGGAGGGGGCTTTGAGATTAAGGTTGAGTAATTTTTTCCTTAATAACTTCTATCTCTTCTCCTTTAACATCACTTTTACCTAAAGGATCTTCTATAATTAGTGTAAAAGCTAATTCACCTTTTAATGCTTTCTCAAGCTCCTTAACCTTATTATTACAGGGATTTTCTTCATTAAAGCACTCTGAAGGTATTACATCTAAGATATTCATGAGAACCCCTTCAATAGTTGTTATGTAACCAGGTGCTATAGGTCCTGGAGTTATTTCTATACCTAGTTCAGGAATTTTTATTGTAGCTGTCGAAGCCTTAACTACAAGTGCATCTAAGCCCTTTTTACCCTTAATCTTAACAATTATTCTTACGGGGCTTCCCACATTAACTATAGATACATCATTTCTCCTAAATCCACATCTTTCACACCTACCTATTTCCAAGACTATATTGCCAAAATAGGGTACTTCGTATAAGTAGTACTTTATGTTGAAACTCTTCTTCCCGCAAGCAACACACTCAACTACTTCCTCACCTAAGTACTTAAGCCTGCCTGGATCTATCAATATATTCACCTTATAATTCTGCTTTATATACCGACACGACTAGATACACACCATACTGAGGGAAGACATCTGAGACAGCGATATAGGCTGGTTTGAATACTTTCATTTTAGGTTTAGGTATCTCAATGGGGTTTTGCGGATTCTCGTAAAAGCTAACTACTTTATAGCCATTATTACCCCATAGCTCATATGCTGTGTTTATTAGTATTTTATATAAGGTTGCATTCTGTAATCTTGGATCGCTCCATCGGGGTAAGTAGACGATAAATCCTAGGGGAGTACCAGCAACTTGTGGTGCATACGTAAATATCGGGGCTTGCCTTCCAGCAATTCTGTATATAGCCGCTATCCCTTTAGCTGCATCAGCTCCTAATTGACTTCTACCAAATACTAAAGGACCTAATACAACCCACCCTCTCATGGGGTCTACTAAGTAAAATTCATAAGTCATTAGGTATAAGTTCTTTGGATTAGCTTTAAAGTATTTGGTAAATATTGTTAAAGCTTCCTCCTCACTTCCTGTTAATGCCCGTGCTAGCAACTCTATTTGTGTTATATTTAATGTAGCTCCATCAGCAACCGAAGGTCTTAAACCAATTACTGAAATCCAGTAACCATAGTCCCACCAAGCACCAACAACGCTTCCATTAGGTGTTTTCTCTCTAACCCATTTCAAGGCATCAATCCATGCAGGTGCTTCAACACCTAAACCAATACCTCCTTCAATTATGGTGGGTAATACCCCCCTATACGTTCTAGACCACATGGTAACTCCTTGAGCTATTATCGCTATAATAAATATTGAGGTCAGTGTTAGTGATATCACAGATCTAAACCAAGATCTTCTAAATGCCTCCCTTCCCTTAACCACTAATTCATTAATTAGTAGATAAACAAATGATGAAGCCATTAAAGCTGTAAGATAATTGAGGTAAGCAAAGAAGTATGATACGTTTATTGTTGCAATCAGTGACAGTATGTATAATACTGCAAGGAATAGGTAGTGAGATTCTCGTTTAATTAAAGCTCTATAACCTATGTATGCAAGCATCGGTATGGCAACCACAATGGCGGCTCCTTCATAGTATATGAAGTCACGTGCTGATGCTGGTACATATTCCTGGACTGTCGTTACAATGACGTGTACAATACCTCTTAAACCTAAAGCAGCTAATGCCTTACCTTTAATTGATATGAAGCCCATATGAAGTAGTGCTAAACCGCTACTTACGATTAACACTATTAAGGCGAAGTATATTACCTTATACCTTTTGAATATTGGAGCTGTGATTATTATTTCCTTCTTAGATGCTAACTTTTGAAGTCCGTAAGCTATTAGAAGCATTAGAAGCGATGCAGGCATAGCTAAACCTGCGCTTCGGTATAAGTAATGTATACCTCCATAGAATGGTGTTAAGGCTATAAATAGAGAAAGCGGTATGTACTCACAAACCGTTATCAGTATATCTCTTAACGTGACCTTACGTATCAAAGGTAGAATAGTGACTTGAATTGCTATTGCTCCTAAAACTAGGTTAAAACCTGCCCATCCAGTAGCCGTAATGCCTAATATAATGCCAGCAATTAAAGCATCAACTAGACTTGCCTTCTTCCACGCCCTAATATGGAAGAATATTGAGAGGAAGAGGAATGGTATACCTATAGAGTACTTAACAGTAAACCCTGCAATATGTCTACTGACAAATATTAAGGCGGATGTTATGGTCGCTATTGAGGCAGGTATATCGCCCCATAGCTCTCTAGCTGTTAAGTATATTGCTATAGCTGTTATGATATAGAAGAGTACAGGTAGGTATACCATCCATTCATACAGGCTTATACCGGGATTTACGGCATGAACCACGTAATATGTAATTACACTGAACATGGCTAAGAGTGGTGGCTCTGTTCGTGTGAAATCCCTACCCCAAGGATACCAGAATATTTTGGTCTCAGGATTATCATGATTTAACTTCCAGAAATATGTTAATCCTCTTTCATAAAGTTTACTTGCAATCCAGTATTCTGAGTAAGGATCCATCTCATATAATGTAGGCTTATAGCCTAATCTCGCCGCATTAAATACAGGATAAAGTCTTAAGTATGATCCAATAATGAGTGAGGCTATGAGAATTGACAGCGAAAGTAGTAAGGGCCACTTATGTTTAAGCATATTTAATATCCCCATTAGCTACCTACCCTCCCTAAATCTATATTGTCGTTTTAAGTTTTAGAGTATATTATTCTTTCATCACTAAATAACTTAATAGCTAATGCTATCAGCGATAATGATATCAAGGCGATTATGAGTCCATGAGTTATCGTATTAGCTATGTAACCTAATACCACATTCTTTATCATGAGAACAGCATGTGTATACGGTATTAAGTAAAGTAGGTACCTTATACTTTCGACGAGTTTATCAATATCTGTGTATAAAGCCATAAAGAATACTATGGAAGCTAAGCTCATAACTGTTAAAGAAGCTACGTGTGATGCTCTATAACTACCTGATCTGATTATTATAGGTGTTATTATGGCTAAAGACGTAAATATCGATAAATATACTGCAATGACATGAACGGCTATTAACTCAGGCGTCATGTATGCAAAGACGTTAACACCATATACTAACGATGGCAATGTAAAGAAGAGTAATAAGCTTATTGCATCGCTTAATCCAGCTATAAGCCCTATAATAGATGCAGTAAATACCTTACCCACTATTATGGAATACCTAGGTATTGGCGTAGCTAAAAGCGCCTCTATGGTCTTCCTCTCCTTCTCACCTACTATTGAATCATTTATGTACGCTATTGAGGGTGTTGTAACGAAGATTAAGCTAAAGGCCATTAAACGCGCGAGATTAACTCGAAATTCCTCCTCAGGAGTTGCTGGAGCACCAGTAGGCTTAACCACAGTTGAAATAATCGATATGGGTTCAAGAACTACATCAACATTAACAGATACGTTTGCAAGAGTTGAGAGATACTTAATCTTAGCCTTAGTTATTAATTTAGAGAAATCACTTAATGCATAATTAACTACGGTCTCAGCAAAATCAGCTTTAGGTGAACCTAAAACCTTAGTAATTACTATGTACGCTTTTAATGTGAATGTTGATATGTTGTGCATAAAGCCTTTAGGTATTTTAACTACTAAATCATAGGTTACGCTATCTGGAAGGCTTCCATTATATACAGTTACATTAAAACCATTAAGAATTAGTAATTCTCTTAACTTAGTAATTAGGTCATGACTACTAATGTTACCTAATCCCGGCATGTTTATACTGCTTAAGTCCTCATCAACCACAACGACATTGCTGACTTGTAGTTGCTGCATGTAAACTGTTGACAGTCCCATTAATGGCATGATTATTAAGGGTAGTGAGGCAATGAGAGTGAGTGTTCTAATGTCCCTAAGCATATCTCTTAGTTCCTTCCAAATTACTGGGTATACTTTATTCACTCACATCACCTACTAGTCTAATGAATGCTTCCTCTAGATTAGATGCTTTAGCCTTAACAATTATTTCATTAGGTGTACCGACAGCGACTATCCTCCCCTTATTAATTAGTGCCACCCTATCACAGAGGTCTTGAATCTCTAACATATTATGAGATGAAAGTATTATGGTTACTTTAAGCTCTCTAGCGTATCTCTTAATTATTTGACGTATCGCATATGAGGAGAATACGTCGAGACCTGTTGTTGGTTCATCTAGTATAACTAATGGTGCTTTAGTCATTAATGTTCTTGCTACGGCTATTCTTCTGGCCATACCCCTGCTATACTCACTGGCTCTCCTCATTAGATCACTCCAACTCAACCCTGAGATCTCGGCGCCTAACCTAGCCATCTTTATGGCTTCCTCCTTACTCTCACTATATATCATGGCGAAGTAGAGCAGGTTCTCCCAACCATTAAGTCTCCCGTAAAGTCTTGAATCTTCAGGGAGATACGCAATTTTACCCCTTACTTCATTCCTAAACTTAGGTAACTCATACCCTAGTACCTTAACCATTCCCTCATCATGCTTAACTAAT
>CAZUAD010000064.1:0-2785 GCA_964618155.1 uncultured Desulfurococcaceae archaeon | reverse complement strand
TAACTAATGTCGCTATGATCCTTAGGGTTGTTGTTTTACCAGCACCATTAGGGCCTATGAGCCCGAATATTTCGCCCTCAAAAACCTCAAAACTAATACCTCTTAGTGCCTCGACCTTACCAAATCTCTTCTTGACATTCCTTAATTCAACTACATGCGTTACCATGATTATGTCTAGACCCACGACAACAATTATATGGAGACTTATTAAGTTGCAAGGTAATACTTAGGAGCAATTAAAGCTTAATTACGTTAAGGCTCACCTAACTTAAGTTAGGGATAGTAGACATTTTGTGGTGCTGGAATGCCATCTCTTGATGTCTCAATAGTATCTGAATTCCTCATAAGGTATGGAGAGAAGGCTTATTACGTCTTAAAGACTGCTTTAGAGATTTCTGAGGAATATAAACTGAGCGGTAAGTATTTCCCAGGAGATTTTGATAGTAAAGGCTTGATCAAGAAACTAAGGGAGAGAGGGATAAGGTATAACCCAACTCAGCTACTAAGGTTGATGGAACGTGAATACGGGATAATAGAGACTACGTATAAGTCAGCAACACAGCATTGGTGGTCCTTCACTAATAGAGAGGCAGTTACTGAAGCTCTTAGAATATATGAAGGAGGTGAAGAGATAATCCTTGATCCGGAGGTATCCGTGATAGATCTTCAAGTAAAGCTACTAGACCTAGGTAGAATAATTAGAATTTTAAAGGCACTAAAAAGCAAGTTAAGGTTAACAGATAATGATAGGAGGATCATTAAGGATATAATAATTCATGAGTTACCAGATATTGCCTTGGTAGCTAAGAATGCTATGAAGTATGGTGATAGATATAAGGATTTTCTTGCTAAGTTTAGATTAATAATAAAGCTTGCTGAGGAAGTTATAATAAAAATGAAGCTAAGTTCTAGATTAGGTATAAGAGGTGCTGAGGAACATAAAGATATGAGGTTTGAATTAAGTAATGAAAGCGTGTGACGTAGCAATAGTAGGTATTGGAGCTATTGGATCACTAATAGCTTATGCGTTAAATCTTCAAGGTATTAAGCCGCTACTTGTATTTAAAGATAAAGACCAAGTTAAGAGCTTTGTCAAATCTAGATATAAGTTAATGCTTGCAAATGATGTCGAGGTGGTTTTAGAAGGACATCCAGTAACGTATGAGAACTTGCCTGAAAATATCGATGTAATCTTTATATGTACAAAGGCATATGACTTTAATAACGCATTAGATAGTACCTTATCTAAGCTTACTTCGTTTAGATTGATCATCACATGTCAAAATGGATTAGGCTCCTATGAATATGCTAAAAAGGTTGTTGGTTCTAGTAAAGTAGCTTCACTAGTTCTAAATCATGGTGTATATAGAGTATCAACAAACACGTTTAAGTACGTAGGTGGTGGTATTAGTTACCTAGGTCAGGAAGGAGGTAGAGTGAATGATTTGTTAAGGGATGTAGCTAGTATGCTAAAATTTCTTAATGTTAAGTTAGTGAGTGATATTACACCTTATAGATGGCTTAAATTGCTAGTTAATGCTGGGATAAACCCTATAACAGCTATATTGAGGGAAAGAAATGAGGTCATATTAAAGAATCCCCATGCAAAGAACTTAGCACACAAGGCTGTAAAGGAAGGTTTAATATTAGCCAATACCTTAAACATAAAATTACCGGAGGATCCCATAAGTGCTTTGATAAAGGTAGCTCAGCTAACAAAGGATAATTACTCCTCAATGCTCCAAGACTTAATTAGTAAGGGGAAAACTGAAGTTGATTATATTAATGGTGCAATCGTACGTAAAGCTAGAGAGTACGGAATAGATGCTAAAGTAAATGAGGTACTTTATCTGATGGTAAAGGCTCTTGAAACTTCACCATCTAAGAGTACTAACCTTAAATATTCCTGTAATCAACTCTAAAATAGGCTTAAACTATGAACGAAAAGGTAATGCCGCATCACTTTATTAAGATGAAGAAACAGGGAAAGAAGATAGTTATGGTTACAGCTTATACGTACTATCAAGCTAAGATAGCTGATGAAGCTGGTGTTGATGGGATCTTAGTCGGTGACTCCTTAGGGATGGTCATTATGGGATATAAAACCACGCTACCAGTCACTTTAAGGGAGCTAGCACATCATTTGAAGGCCGTAGTTAATGCGAGGCCAAGGGCATTGGTAGTTGCTGATATGCCTTTCTTAACATATGAAGTAAGTAGGAGTGAGGCAGTTAGGAATGCAGGTAAAATGATAAAGTTAGGGGCTGATGCAGTTAAGGTTGAAGGAGGTCAGGAGATAGTAGATAAGGTTGAAGCCATCATAAAGGCAGGTATACCTGTTATGGGGCATGTAGGTCTTAATCCTCAAAGATACCTTCAATTAGGAGGTTACAAGCTAAGAGGTAAGAGGGTTGATGACGCTTTAAGGATTATAGAAGATGCTAAGGCCTTAGAGGATGCAGGTGTATTTTCTATAGTAATAGAATTTACAGTAGCTGAAGTAGCTAAAGAAATAACCCTTAGGTCTAAGATACCGACTATCTGCATAGGCTCTGGACCCTTCTGTGACGGGCAAATAGTAGTATTCCACGACATCATAGGCCTTAACCCTAATCCACCACCCTTTGTTAAAAAATACTTTAATGCTTATGAAGTATTTAGGGATGCTATATCAAGATACGTTAAAGAAGTTAAGGAAGGTGAGTTTCCGTCAAAACAACATTACTTTAGTATGTCGGAGGACGAGTATAAAGTTCTAAAGTCTAAGTTAAGTAAGCCAATAAAT
>CAZUAD010000063.1:0-8248 GCA_964618155.1 uncultured Desulfurococcaceae archaeon | reverse complement strand
CATTTCACTTTATTTTACTCATATCATTAGTCCTCTAACGGTTTTGGTTCGGGTACGGACTTTAACTGCTCTAATACGTAATTCCTTATCTCTTCGGCGCTAGGTAATCTCCTTATTAGACTACCCTTCTCTAACCACTTAACCATGATATTCTCCTTACATCTTTTAGAGTCTTCATTCCAAGGCACTATATCATAGTCGAGCACGTTACATCTGTAAACCTTTTTAGCTCCTGGTAACTTACCTCTCTTAGTTATTGGTATCCATCTACTATTCCTAAATATTTCAACTATATCCATACTCATGTCTATGGGCTTAGGATAAGTTATAGATGTTCCCACACCAAAAGCGTCAGCTACGTCCCTTAACTTAATTATAGCTTTCTCATCTATACCTCCACTAACTACTATCCTCACATCGCTATACCCGTAAATTCTTAACGTCCACTTAACTTCCTCGATAAGTAGCCTCATATCTCCTCTCCTACTCTTTGGTGTATCGAAGCGTATGCCGTAGAGTCTATTACCTAGTGACTTAGCTGCTAGAAGTGCTTCATTTCTTTCATCGTTAAACGTATCTATTAATGCTATTCTAGGTATATCAGGTTCTACTACCTCATCAAAGGCCTTCCAAGCCTTGACTGGGTCGCCGAAGACAAGTATTAATGCATGAGGCATTGTACCCGTAGGTTTAACGCCTATAGTCTCTTCGTTAAAGGCACCTGAAACTGCGTCAACACCCCCTATATATGCGGCCCTATCAAGCATTGGTGCAATAGCTGGGTGTGCTCCTCTTAAACCGAAGTATAGTATTTTCTTATCCATGGCTAACCTCTTGAATCTTGCAGCTCTAGTAGCAACCGAGCTGTAATGCCTTAATATACCAAGTACTGCTGTCTCTAACTCGCACATATCGTAATACCTACCTTCGATTATCATTACTGGTTGATAGGATTTAACTAAAGTGCCTTCAGGCAATGAATATACTGTTAAGGGTCTTTGAGATAAGAGCTTTAGAGCCTCCTCAAGACCTGCATATACAGCCCACTCATACCCTTTAGGTAGCCCGCCAAGGTGTACCTCCATTCTAACAGTAACATTCTCTAGTCCCTTAGTCTTGACTATCTTCTTCGTCCTCAGAAAGTAAATGTCAGTTACTTTACCACTCAATATCTCCTTTTCAGATGCTATGTAGAGCCTCATATTATACCACCTAAACTACCTAATCCTACTTAAGAATTCTGGCTTGAGTATATAAGTAATCCTTAAGAAAGCTTAAACATGTATAATTACACCAATATACTCTGTTTAAACCTTAAGAATTGATTTAATCCAGCTAATTAGCTCAGTAACTTCAGCTTCACTTACAATCCCAAAATCTCTTAAATCATTAATCCTCTCCTCAAATTCTTCAAGAGAGTATATGATAATACCATCTTCTAAAACTTCAATGATAGCATCTTCTAAGACTACGTATTCAACATTACCTAAAGATGTCTTCATATTCATAGTAGGTAAGCTCAGTTTATCAAGACTTGAGTATATGATACAAGAGTCACATCCCTTATACACGTTATTAACTTCAATAATTATTGAAGGGACATGGGGCTCCTTACAGACGTGGGCACATTCCCTTACCAACTCCTCAATATTAGATGTTATAAAGTCTTCAAGCTCACATAACCTCAAAACACATTCACCCCTAAATTATGGGTTCACATATCTATAGGGTCTTAATTTATATGCCTTCAAGATTCTTTTAACATGTGGATACATTATGACAACCTCCCAATCTATTGCATTGACTAGGTCTGGATTTATTGAGGCTAGTCTTAGAAGTAATTTGCTAATGTCTTCATCTTTACTGAACGATATCATAACGGCTACAATTACTTCCGATCCAGGTTTAAGTCCGTAAGTTAGCAGGTTCTCAATAGCTCTTAATTGGTAATTAAACATGGCACTGCAAGCATTTGTGAGAAGTTTAAATTCTTTGGGGTTAGTTCCCTTAAATGATACCCTAACGATTACGTTGTTAAAATTAGCTATACGTTTAGCTAAGTCATTATAGTACCCTATTAGTAAACCGTTAGTCTCTAAAATGAATGTATAACCATGCTCTTGAGCTAATTTTAGAACCTCAAAGAGGTGTTCAGGTGCTATTGTTGGTTCACCACCGCTAAGCCTTAGTAGGTTGAAGCCATACCTTCTTGCGATCCTGTCTAACTTAGTGAAGACCTCACTAGGTGAGAGGAGCTCTCCTTTATCGTATCTATTCCTAAAATACCATGCCCAGCAGAATTTACATTGAAGGTTGCATCCTATAGTATCTGCTGTAGCTATACCACCATACCATCTTCCACCCCGAAATCTAAAATACTTCCTATATACAACCCCTTTAATGACCTTGCTAACCCTCTTAGCTATTAAATCAGAAAGCTTTATAGGGTTATATCCGTCAATGCATTCTTCATTACCCTCATTACTTAATACCATATAACTCCCTTCTCCTAGCCTCAAGTAAATTAGGCTTTAAACCCATAAATTCTGCTGCAGTTATCGGTCTTAGCCTACGTGTCAATGACTTATCAAGTATTTCGTCATAGATTTTAGCGTAATCTAAATCCCTTAATAGGTGATGATCTATTATTAAATACTTTAAATTCTCAATTGCATCTATGATACGTGCGTTAAGTTTTATTGACTTCTCTAGTGCAGCTAGAGTAATATTTCCATGGTTGAGAAGGTAGGTAGGGGGACCATCGATTATTACTATGTCAGGATTAGAGCTTGTTATAAAGTCAACTTCATACTCATTTACAGGTCCTTCAATATCAGACGTAAATAAGAGCTTCATATCCTCGTGAATTACTGCAACCATAACTACATAACCTAGTCTTTCGTCAACACCGTGAGGTACGGGTTTTGAGAATTTCAGCTTTAAATCACCTAAAACGTAGGTAGAATTATCAATGATTTTAAAACTCCTTACTCTATCCTTTATGATTTTAATAAACCTGCTACTTCTTATTCTTTGCGATATATTTATGTTATTCTTAGGATCCTTTATTAAAGCTACTTTACCTTTGTATAGTTCCGGGTCTATAAACTTTCCAGGATCATGATGGTCATAATGGTAGTGTGATACTATGAAGGCATCAGCATCCCTTAACACATCGCATATTCTATCAATCACCTCATGCAACTTCTTCCACTCAATTTCGTGTGGTGGTAGAGAGTATCTATATGGAGCAAGTGAAGCCCCGGGATCAATTATTAGTGTGGCTTCATCGGAATATATGGCTGTAGCCATAGATCTAACTCCTAAACTCTCAAATCCTATCAGCTCGACTCTAAACAATTTTAGAGCCCTAAGCTCTCACTGACTTCTCTTACCGCTCCTTAAATATGTCTTCAACGAGTTTTCTTATCGGGAAAGGCTCTCTTTCCTTAATGAGCTCAAGTATTATTGCAGGGAATATATCCTTAACACCTGGTAGTCTCCTTATTCTATCAATTATATTAGCTAATTCCTCACTATCCTTACACCATACCTCAACCATTACGTCATGATCCCCCGATGTTAATGCAACAAAAACACTTTCCTTCATATCGGCAATTTTCCTAGCTACATCGAGTATTTTGCCTGGTTCTACGTTAACACCTATTAACGCAATTCTTGTAAACCCTAGAAGTCTTGGGTTAACGTTTATGACATAACCTTTAATTACACCTTCACGTTCAAGTCTTTCAAGTCTTTTCTTAACAGCTACATCAGAAATGTTTAAGATTCTGGCTATGTGCGTTAGTGGTGTTCTAGCATCCTTAGCTAATTCAATTAATATTCTTAAATCCCTACTATCTATCATTCTAATACCTTTTTCTAAATTGAGGGTTGGATTAATAAATACTACCCTAACGGCTTTTAAAGAGTTTAAATCTGCTATATGGATGTTTAAACCTATCCAAATAGTGATGCTATTCCTTCAGCTATTTCTTCCTCACTAACCTCCTCCTTTTTCTCTTCCTCCTCCTTTTCCTCCTTCTTCTCCTCACTTGGAGCTGGTGCAGCAGCCTGGGTTGGAGCTGTTGGTGCAGCTGCTGGAGCTATTGGTGCAGCTGTCGCCTGCTTAATTACTTCATCTATCTTTATCTCCTTTAGAGCGGCAACTAACATCTTTACCTTAACTTCATCAACTTGAATACCCGCAGCCTCTAAAACCTTCTTAATATTCTCCTCAGTTATCTCCTTACCAGCTGAGTGTAGTAGTAGTGAAGCATATACATACTCCATACCATCCACCCTACATATTCCCGTATTAACCTGTATTTAAGCGTTTGTGAGGCTAAACTTTAAGCTCTAATTCCTTGATTACCTGCTTAATAGTCTTTAAGTATCTCATGTATCTTATGAGGGCGCCCATTGCTGAGACAGCTCTTTCAGGTATCGGGTATGCTGGTATTCCATTTCTATTCAGATATCTCATAGCATTTGCTGTATCTTTACCACCTATCATGGCAACAGTTACGGGCTTCTCTATACCATCCCTTTTTGCCTCACTCACAGCGTTAACTATAGCCTTAGCTAGTTCCATAGGATCACATACAGCAGTTCTACAGTAAAGCACTATTATATTATGTACCCTTTCATCATATAAGGCCTCCTTAATTGCACCATAATACTCCTTAGGAGTCGCCATACCAGTTAAGTCAACAGGATTCTTAGGGCTACCAAACCATGGCATATACTTCCTAAACTTATCCTTAAGATCTTCAGGGGGATCTAGGAGTTTAACACCATAATCTTCTGCAGCATCTGTCGCCATAACACCTGCACCTCCTCCATTAGTTATTATTACGGTATTCTCTCCCTTAGGTAATGGTAGGAGAGCGAAGGCTCTAGCCCAATCAAACATTTCCTCAATGTTTAGAGCTCTTAATATGCCAGCTTGCTTCATTGCTGCGTCATACATTTTATCAAGTCCTGCTAAACTACCTGTATGGCTTGCTGCAGCTGCAGCTCCTCTCTCTGACCTACCTGCTTTAACCACTATTACAGGCTTCTTGAGAGATACCTTCCTCATGATCTCTAAGAACCTTGAGCCTGTACCTACTCTAAGTCCTTCAAGGTATATAGTAATTACTTTAGTATTAGGGTCATTGGCTAGGTATTCCGATACCTCTGCTACATCTATATCAGCCATATTACCCATGCTAACAACCGCTGATAGCCCTATCTCCTCAAGTATTGTCCAACCCATTAGCGCAATACCAAGAGCGCCACTTTGAGTTATGAAGGCTATACCTCCAGGTAAGATATCTTTCGGACCAAATGTTGCATTCATCTTCTGTGGTGTATAGACCACACCGAAGATGTTAGGTCCTAGAACTCTCATTCCATACTGATGAGCTAATTCAACAAGCTTTCTCTCAAGTTCCTCATTACCTACTTCACTAAAACCGCTTGTAATAACCACTAAGACCTTAACACCCTTCTCACCACACTCCTTAATAACATCTAAGACCTTCTCTGCAGGGACTGAGATTATTGCCATATCAACTTTATCAGGTATATCCTTAACACTAGGATATGCCTTCAGGTTTAAGATCTCTTCGGCATGTGGGTTCACAGGGTATATCCTATTCGTGAAACCATACTCTATCAAGTTCCTAACTATTTCGTAACCTATTTTACCGGGTTTTCTTGAAGCTCCTATTACAGCTATGGACTTTGGTTTGAATAATGCATCTAGATTATTCAACCTCTTACCCAAGACGTTATATTATGCAGGTAAATAAATTAATTGCTCAGAGAAATATTTGTATGCGTAGATATAGTACTTAGAACATCCATGTTAAGGTTTTGGAGGCTCGACTTCTATACCATATATATCCTTAAGCATCTTTGATACAGCTACCCTAAGTATATTTGTTGCTTTAACCTTGCCTATCTTAAGTTCTTCATATATGTTATCCCATGACCTACCCTGAAATACCCTAGATATCACTACGATACCTTCAACTTCATTAAGTCTATTGAAGAATCCTGCTAAGGCGTACTTCTTACATAGGAGCGTAACAGCATCACATACTGATTCAAATGTCATTATTCCCTTAACATACATTTTCAGTCTTTCCAGTTGAATATCTGTTAGTAATATTCTTGACGCAAAATCGGAATTTCTAAGCTGTGTTGAAAGCATGAGATACGCAGCATCAACTTCAAAATCTTTGTAAACCGCATGAAGGCTTTCAAGGAATTTTACTGTAAATTCACTGCTACACCTTCTTACTAACTTCTTCCACTTATCACTTATTGGATAAATAACTAACGTTGTGTACTCACCACTTACGGGGTTTCTATCGGGTGACATGTGGAGTACGTAAAATCCATTTTTAATCCAGTAGTTTAGTAATTCACGGGTTATGCCAAAGCCTGCACCAACCCAGTCATAGCCACGTTCTCTTGCCTCCTTTATGACCTCTTGGAGAAGGTACGAACCTATCCCTTTACCTTGGGCATCGATGTGGACGGCAATTCTGACTATGCGCCATCCAACACCCTTACCAAATTCCTTAATCCTTAGATGCTTCAATAGCCTATCTGGTATTATATTACCAGCTATACTGCCTCCCTCAAGTAGTTCGTTAATCATATCGTCAGGAATGTTTCCCTCCTCAGCTAGCTGTACAGCGGCTACGATCTTACCTGATTTCTTCAATCTTAAGGCCCTAATGCTATGATGCGGTGCATCAGCTATCCTACCTAGATCATCGGGTTCATTTCTGTAGTGAGCTAAGACGAAAATGCTAAAGAGAGGTCTAAGAATTTTTTCCCCTTCAGGAGAGAAGAGGAATTCTGGGTCAAGCTTTAGGTACTCAAAGGTTCTTTCTTCAATTTCCTTGAAGTCCTCTTCAGTTAGCTCATCAGGTTCCGCATCCAGTAAGAGAGCATCGAACTGGAACCTCTCAATTGGGTCGTCCTTTGAATACCTTATCGGCTCCTCCATCTCGTATATTAAAAGTTTAGTCTTTGGATCATTCTTTAATCTCTTAAGAAATCTAATTGAGAAGCCCCTACCCGCACCCTCATATCCGTGAATTGTCGTTGCATATATCGTTCTTCTAAACCTCTCCCATATCTTATGAAGTAATGGGACAGGTATACCTGCTGCTTCATCAACAACAACCATGTCAACACCAAGTTTAAGTACGGTGTAGGGAGGCCAATACTCGATACTAAATCTATCACCCTTAATCTCTATTATTAAGTCGTTACTCTTAAATACCTTGTATTTAATATTTAGCTCACTTAAGGTCTTCATTGCTAATTCCATTAAGGCTTGAACAGAGAGAGGTTCTCTAGCTGTCACAGCTATTCTGACCTTATTCTTAAACTTAAGCATTTGAGTTATGAAGCCTACTATACCTATACCTATGGCTGAAGACTTGCCCCTACCTCTATCAGCAATAACAACAAGAGCAACATGCCTCCCCTTCTTAACCTTTGGCACTAGATGATCTTCAATAAGCTTGATGACATTAACCTGATCTTGAGTTAAGGCTAATTTATATACTCTAGCATCAAAGAGCCTCTTCTCAGGTATTGTTATAGAACTTGACTTAGTGTTTGATGCAGCATCCTTTATAGAGATAGAACCTTTCTTAAGTAAGCTCGCATTATCCACATCAAAAATATATATGCCTTCATGCTCAAAAAGCTTCCTAATGAACCATTTAATGAACACATATCTAGGTTCTGGATGATTGGGGACGACTAAGTTCATTCTAAATATGGTTTTAGCTCTTTCCCATTCATGTAGAGGTGGGGCTAAGAATATTATTAAACCTCCACCTTCAACTATACCAAGTAATCTACCAACATCGTTAGGTTTTAGATCATTAACTAAATCCATTATTAATATTTGAAATGTGGTACCTAGGAACTTACTGCTTACCTCATATACTGCTGATGTTAGCTTTACTTGATCGTATCTTTTCAATACTTTTCTAATCAGTGATGTCCTTAAGTTAGCATCCGGAAATTCATCATGATAAACGTGTAAAACCTTTACTTCATGCTTGCCCTTAACCTTCCTAACCATTTTTACATATCTAAGAACTAATTCTGATGCTATGCCTGCTAACTTGATATCATCCTTTCCTGAAAGAACTACTAATCTACGTTGTCTTGCTTTTAACGCTAACCTCAAATCCTCTATAAGGCTTTTAACGAATTTTTTATACTC
>CAZUAD010000062.1:3327-8419 GCA_964618155.1 uncultured Desulfurococcaceae archaeon | reverse complement strand
TCTATTAATTTGCTCTCCTCCTGAGTAATTATGTTAGGAAACGTGGGAGGAGGTTTGTATGTTAGGCCTATCTTAACTTCCCTATCCTTAACGCTTAATGCCTTATTAACCATAAGAACCTTACCTTCCTCGTCTATAAGGGTTAGTAAACCCCTAGGTATCAACTCAACTATTAGACTTAATTTATGATTACCCTTACGTAATTTCATTAATACAATTCTTTCAAAGTTATATTGTTCTATGGATTCTATTAGTGCACCTCTTAGGAATCTCCTAAAGATTTGAACCTTACCCTTATGTGATGTGGGTAGTGTGTATTTTGTGAGATTTAGCCTAGTACCTGGCTCTATGTATAGTAGTTTAAGTGAGTTACCTGCCTTTATCTTAACCAAGTACTTATCTTCATTATCTACTGAATATATGTTGTTTATATATCCTCCGACTATATGACCGTATAGCTCGCGCACTAGGACAGCTACGTCTAATGCAGTTAAGGACTTTTTACTAAACTTACTTACGCTCATCTCCCTTCCCTACTCTAACACATATAACCTCATGTGTTCTGTACCATCTACATAGATTACCTACTCCTTCTAGAAATTCCCTTAAACCCTTAAGTAGATCTTCGTCATCACATATTATTGAGAAAATCATTAGTTGAGGTTTAAAGAACCTTTCATAGTATTCAAGTATGGATTTAAAATCATAGCTACATCTAATAACAGTCATAAGTACTAATACGTCAGTGCTGAGTATGTCCCTAAATGGGGGGAAGGCTAGATCTCCTGCTATTAAGTCCATTAAAAAACCACTATACTCCACTTCATCCTTCCTCATTTTAGCTCTTGTAAGTTGCGAAGGTGATATATCAAGACCTATGTAATGAATTAGTGATTTCGTGCGTAGATTTTTGCTTAAGAAATGTGCTAAATCTCCTATACCACAGCCTATATCAATGATACTGAGCACACTTCCTTTACTTCTTAAATGGCTTAAGTTTATTGAGTTAAATATGGAGGTGTACTTACTGATCTGTTCACTACTATATAGCTCAGAATATGATGAGGAAATAGCTTCATACAAATCAATGACTCGCCAAATCTCATTTAAATGTATCGACTGAGACAGCCTATCCCTAAGTATTCTGCCCTTATACCTCACATCCATATTACCTTAACCGCTTGGATAGCCAAATATTCTAACGTAAATGTCGTAACTTATTATCCAGGATATAAATTGGAGAGAATAAAACGTAAGAATACCTTTAAGGAATGCCTCACGGTTTTTTGCATCTCTCTTAAAGACTTTGTACAGACCTGCTGAGGGAATTAAATTCAAGAAGAATACTGGTAATATTATGTATGCTGACCTAAATAATACGCTTAAAATAGTGAGTAAGAGCCCTAAGAGTATACCGCTAATTCCTTTAATCATGTTAGGGGATAATTGCTTCATCCCTTCAGAACTTACTAGTAGAAGAAATAAAGGTTTACCATTAGCTATGCTATATACTGCAACCAAGAACAGAAGATAAATGTTTCATTAGTTTATATAGATGCCTAAGCTTATCATAATCGCATTCAAACCTTGAAAGGGTCAGTATATCGCTCATAGGAAGCGTAAGTGTAGTCTCTACTAAAGGACTTGATCGAGGTACCGAATGCAAAGGATATAACGTTAGCAACTTTTTCTCCTTATTCAAAATACCAATCAGGTAGTTGTCATTAGCTCTAAGTATGTACCTAATGTTATTACCAAGTCTGATCCACTTACTCATCTCCCTAAGTTTCAAGGAAATATTGCTTAATTCGTTATCATTTAAAATCATTACTAATTTTATTATTGAGGTACAGTAATGACTCAGGCGAAATACCTCGTGTAGTCCCTCACATAAACTGCTACCCTTTAACTCAAATATGGCAACATACTCATTTGTTTCCTGATTAAATATCCTTATTTTACCTCTACATTGTTTAACCTTCTTAGAGAAGAACACATAGGCAGGCTTACTTAAAACTCCTTGAATTTCCAAGGATATTTTACACTTCATCCTATAACCTCTAGCAGTATGTAAGATTTTTAGCTTTCTCGATTATTAACTTAAAGTATTAATCTTGAATCACAAATCTAATGTTTAGGGTTGTATATGCGTAATAGATTAGAATGTATTGTATGCGGTAAGAAGTTTCCTGTAGGTCAAGGAATAGTAATTAATATTGAAGGTAGACAGTACACATTCCACAGTAAAAAATGCGCACTAAAATTCCTTAGAAGAGCCTTAGAGGAGTTTGATAAAAGTGCTTTAATTAAGGTTTTTGATAAGATAAGTAAGGAATTTTATGAGGAGCGTAAGTCGAAAGAGGAATTAAGAAAGAAAGTAATATAACCTTAAGAGTACTACCTAATAATTGGAGTTATTCTTAGAGATGATGAATGTGGCGGTCTCGGAGTGATGAAGACTTAGGGCCCACTGATTTATAGTAGTGACGTCATCTTAGGTAATGTAACACCACGCTGACCTTGATACTTACCTTTGTAAGGTCTTGTAACAGGTGTTGTCAGTTTAGCGAATACTATATGTAAGAATCTGGTCTTAACCTTAAGTTTTATAGGGAATGATGTACTAAGAACTTCTATTGTTAGTTGTCCTTCAAAACCTCCATCAACTATTGTTGGAGGCATCATAATCCCTAGTCTAGCAAAGGTACTCCTAAGCTCAACAAAACCCATAAGTTCTGGTGGTAGGGATAGGTATTCAAGGCTATGAAGCAAGTACCTCGTATTAGGCTTTAATAATATGTAGTCACTAGCCTCATAACACTTGTAGTATTTACTTGGATCACTACCTTCAATAGCGGTAAAAACTTCATTACTATTAACTATCTCACAATACTTACTACCTATCCTAAGATCAAGACCATTCTCTCTAATTATTTCATCACTAAAGGGTATAACCCTTAGACGTCCACTTTCAAGATATGCTCTTAAGTCGAAATCTGAGAGTATCATACCTAAACACCTCTCTTACACCCCTCCTTAACTAAATCATGTATTTCAGGAATTATTTTAGATACCTCACTGATCATGAGCTTAACTAACTCTCTAATTTCCCATTGAGCGTGTGGAGAGAGACGTAAGCAAGCAATATGTATTAGCTCCCTGAGGTTAACCGTCATAAGAATCTTAGTTGTTACTGCTTGAGGTAAAACATACCTTGCATCCTCATAGGGAATACCTGATTTAATCATTTCATCGTATAACCTGTATAACTTATCGATTAACTCTCTAAATCTTGACTCAAATCCGTACTTAACCATAGTCTTAGGCACTATATAGGTTCTTTCAGCTGCTGAGTAACGTTGAGATTCTTGAGTATAGCTCGCTATTCTATGCCTTACTAATTGATGTGATGTAACCCTACTAATACCCTCTATCAAGAATGTGAAGTAGATATGTTCTAATACACTAGGGAAGTTAACAGCCTTAATTATCCATTCACTAAGCTTTTCCTCAGGATAATCCTTAAGGTAGTAATCGGCACCCTTTCTCAATACACCACCAGCTGAGGTCTTAATAGCTAATAAAATTACCCTCCTAGGGTCTAACCCTTCATTATTTGAAGACCAACAAATCAGTTTGACTTTAGGCTTCAAGACACCTACCAAAAAGTCATTTGTAATGACTTACTTTAAAACCGTTTAATCCATTGCTTAGTAATGTCGGTTTAGTCTCTAAAAAGGAAGCTACATTTCCTTTTATACTCGTCGATGAGATTTCGCTCTATAATATCACCCTGAGGTTTCACTTCACGAAATGTCTTAGTATAGTACTTGTAGATTTTCACCCTATCACTTAACCAACAATCAGGCTTAAGACCTGCCTTTAAACATGTCTCTGACAAGAATGTTTCTTCGTCCCAGCAGTAATCTACTGGAACTTCAGGCAATAATAGCCCCTTATATACGCCGTAATCAACTATTAATCCATCTTTACCTATAGTTATCTCTTTGAGTAAATCATGTCCTTTAACCCTTAATTCTACAGGAACTGAAAGAACAGAAACCTCTATAATTACGTCATTAACTTCACCTATATTCATTGGAGGGAACCTAGGATCCTGAGTCGAGGCTGCTATAGCTGAGTTAATGACATTCCTTACTAGGGGCTCTATAGGTTGCGTATAACCAATGCATCCCCTAAGCTCATTGCTTGGGTATTTAAGTATGGTTACGAAGCTCATTCCATACTTATTTAACTTATTAGGTGTATTCCGGGGTGGTTTAATTACTTCACCAAGCCTTAGGTAATGCTCTATTGCCTTACGAGCTATCTTAACTAAGAATCTACCTTCATCTAGGCTTAACTCCATGGGATCTACTACTTCCTGCATGCTCTAAGCTCCTCCTAGTGTATGTTGACTTAGCACTAATTACTTTCTTATTAACATTCTCTAGTATAGTATTTATGGTTTTCCAGTGATTTCCTTGCCAATAAACTTTACCGCATTTAGGACATTTCCAAAACTTATCATACTTAGCCCCAACACTGGGGGGTACTAAAGAAAGGGCTTCAGCCTTGCTTATAACAACTAACCTTGTATTACAATGAGGACACCTAGTTTCATTCTCTTTAAACTTTACATCTATACCTGTTCTTAAAGCTATAGTAACTAAGGCATCCTCTATATCTGTTGTATCTATATGAACAACCTTTAATCCCCTTTTAAAGGCTCTTCTCATAAGGCCTAAATCTCTAGTTATGATTACCCTATCATCCCTCTCAGCAATCCTTAGTATTTCGTAGTCTTTATATCGCTTTGAGTATAATGTATCATAGCCTAACATCCTAAGCCATCTAGCTACATCACCAAGCATTGAATCAACTATGAATCTCAACTACGTCACTCCATATCTTATGGATTACATGCTTTTTTAATATTACTTTAGAAGTTAATAACATGTTCACTTAGAAATGGCTAAGCCTTCATCTATATGGGCATTACGTTTTTAAGGTGCTACTCCTCAACCCTTAGGGGGTAATGTTGAGCAAGTCTGTAGAGGTTAAGGGTGTAGGTGTGATACTAGGTTATAAG
>CAZUAD010000062.1:0-3317 GCA_964618155.1 uncultured Desulfurococcaceae archaeon | reverse complement strand
GGTTATAGGAGAGGGTCTAATACACAATACGTTAACCAAGTATTAATCAAGGTCTTTTCAAGTAAGCTAAAAAACGTCTCAAATCTTATCGGCTGTAAGGTCTTAGTGAAGGATAGTCATGGTAATGAGTATAGAGGGAAGGTGGTTAGAGTCCATGCTAAAGGTAGAAATAATGTTGTTATAGCCGTGTTCAATAGAAACCTGCCAGGTCAGACTATTGGTGCTGAAGCAATATTCTATGGTTAGATAGCTATTATAATTTAGGTAGTACGAGGTGTTGTAGCAGCCTCCTCTATTCTTCTTAACTGCCTCTTATACATCTCTAACAATTCATGAATTGTTGATGCATCCTCTGGTTTCTTATCATCCCTAAATCTTATGAACCTTGGAAATCTTATTGATATTCCTGCACCCTTCTTGACCATATCCTTACAGCACGTGTGTATAGGGGATAGTGTTAGCTCAGCACCTATAATCTCTATAACTATCGCTGGTGTAACCCATACGTCAGGCTTCATTATTGAGTCGACTCTCGGATGTTTATGGGGTATTATGTACGGCCTTAATATCTCGTTAAGCTTTATTAAATCCTCATCAGTAAATCCTGAACCAACCTTACATACAGTCCTAAACATGTCCCTCTCCGGATCATAAGCTGCGACTAGTAGTGCTCCATACCTACCTGCTCTACGCCCTCTACCCGCGAAGGCCCCAACTACAACTAAATCTACGGTATCCGTCATTTCGCTCTTATAGTCTCTCTTATACTTAATCCAAAGCCATCCTCTAGCACCTGCCTGATATATGGCCTGCCTATGCATTGCCTTAACCATAACGCCCTCAGCACCATCCTCTATAGCCTTAAGGAAGAACTTCTCAAGCTCTTCGGGGCTATCCGTTACCATGTGCTCTGCTATTCTAAAGTTCTCTGTTTCGTTTATTACCTTACGGAGTATCTCACGTCGCTCTGTTATGGGCTTAGTTGTTAGATCTATCCCGTCATTATAAAGTATGTCGAAGAGGAATACAGCTACAGGGTACTCTCTTATCGCTTCATGTATATCATGTTTTCTCTTCCTATGCATTAACTCTTGGAAGGGCTTCATCTCACCTGTATCAGGGTCTATAGCAACTATCTCGCCTTCAATTATTGCTTCATTACTTCTTACGTTATTTAGTACCATCTCAACGACGTCTGGGTATTGATGCGTTATGTTCTCAAGCCTTCTTGAATATATCCATACATTATCACCTTTCTTATGGATTTGGGCTCTTTCACCATCATACTTATACTCAACTAATGCTTTACCACCAACCTTAGACAATATTTCGTGAGGGTTGCTTAGCCTTTCTGCAAGCATAGGCCTTATAGGGATACCGACTTCAGGCTTAATGCCCTCTAACGCCTTTATACCATGTGTTGCTAAAATCCTCGCTATATTACCTAGGTCAGCACGAATATTGTACGCTCTCTCAATTATAGGTCTATATGCTTGAGAACCTGCGAAGACTATCGCTAACGCGTCCATTATAGTAGCATCTCCTATACCTAACCTTAACCTACCCTCAATAAACCTCACAAGATATCTGGCTTCCAAAGGTGTAGCATCAGCTATTAAACCAGCAATAAGGTTTATCTTAATATCCCTACTACCTTCGCCTGTAGCTAAAGCAACCTTAGTTAACATAGTGTAAACTCTTTCAACAGTTAATCTCACTTGCTTAGCTGGTGCTACTAAGAACTTAGTTAAGCCTACACCAGCCGATGCGGTTTGACGTTGTTTTAAAAACTCTGCAGCCTTGCCTAAGTCACCAAACTTCTTATATAGAGATTCAACCTCTGACTCACGCGCTCTAACAGCTTTAGCTATAGCCTTAATAAGTAACTTTTCACCAACACCTAACTCAGGCATACCCTTCCAATCAGGCCATAACTTACCCTGCAGTAGGTATATGACCTTATCTATAAGCTCCTTAGGGGTCTTCCTAAAGAGCTCTACAAGTGCTAAAGTTAATTGAGTTCTACTAGTAATTCTTTCTATTCTATCGAATGTCTTAGCGAGTATAGAGAGCTCCATTCCTATCCCTAACGTAGTCTTATATCAAAGTTAATTAGTTATTAAGCTATAGGCTAATCAAACATCATAGTTAGGTTAGATTTGATGGGATGGGATAATACATAAAAGCTTTAAACCTTGAAGTAAGGCATTAAGGTGATGATGAGAACCCGGCAAGTAGGTAATTGATGCCTTATCAGTGTTACGCTGAACTTACTTCTCTCTGTGAACTTCCTTCCACAAGTATCTTAGGGCTATCTCAACCTCCTTTACAAGTGACTTACTATTAATTCCTCTGATGACTATCTCAGTTACGTACCCTTTATTCTCCTTTACCTCAAAATCCTTCATTTCACCTAACTCCTTCTTATCCCTAAGTAATTGTAGAAGGAATGAGTTTAGTAGTGGGTTATTAGATGGTATGGACTCTCTAAGCATTATCCTTACTGAATCTCTAAGTTCTACGATATTAGCTATAATATCATTACCAATAGCTATTACCTTAACGTTATCAGGGCTTAACGGCTTACTCTTAACCTCCTCATGAACGGTCTTACCTGTTAACTCCATTAATAGTTGCTTATAGAAGTTTAATTCTTCTTCTAACTCCTCAACCTTCCTCCTTACAAATTCTATGAGCTTCTTCTTATTTACGTTAGTGCCTGACTTCATTTAATTATCACCTAGACCTAAAGAAATCAAGTAGTGTCATAGCCTTTCTTCCCTCCCTTACCTCACTTAATGCTTTACTTATTAACTTAAAATCACTTTCTAGATTATGTCTTAATTGTGGATTGTAGAGTGCAGCTGCAGGATGGTACGTAGGTATCACCTTAACGTTAAAACCTAACCTCAATGAAATCTCATAAACCTTCCCCCTAGCCTTCGTAACTCCTAACCATTTCCTATTACCTAAAAACTCAAATACATACTTACCTGCATGATTACCCAATGTCACAATAACTTTAGGTTTAATTAAGGAGAGTATGGCATTAGTATGAACCGAACATGCACGTATCTCCTCATCCTTAGGGTCTCTATTATTTGGAGGTCTACACTTAACTACGTTAGTTATGAACACCTTAGACCTATCAAGCCCTATATCACTAATTAACTTATTTAATAGCTGACCAGCAGCACCTACGAAGGGTCTTCCAGTTTCATCCTCCTTTCTTCCCGGCGCTTCACCTAGGAATACAACATCGGTGTCTAAAGAACCTTCACCTGGGACAGGATTTCTCCTATAGCTATGTAGAGGGC
>CAZUAD010000061.1:0-8446 GCA_964618155.1 uncultured Desulfurococcaceae archaeon | reverse complement strand
CCATAGGAGAACTGAGTATAATAAGAGAATACTTATGATAGGAAGTAACGGTTACGAGATAACACCAGCAGGCGGATTTCCACATTATGGAATTATTAGATCAGATTACGTAGTCCTAGCAGGAAGTGTTCAGGGACCACCTAAGAGACCAATAGTCATTAGATGGCCTATAAGACCACCCCACTGGAAGCCTGAGGGACCACCTAAGATAGTGTACGTAAGTCTTGAGAGTAAGATATGAGGTGGGTGTTATGGCACATTACGTAGTAGTACCGTTCAAATTATATGAGATCGAGGTCCCAGTACTCAACCTTAACGGGGAGAGTGTAAGTAAAGTTAAATTACCTAAGTTCTTTAGCCTGCCTATCAGGAAGGATCTAATTAGGAGAGCATATCATTCAGCACATACAGCAAGGCTTCAACCCAAGGGTAGGGATCCATTAGCAGGGAAGAGAAGGTGTGGTGAATCATGGGGTGCCGGCCATGGATTAGCGAGAGTTCCTAGGCTAGACAATGGCAGGGCAGTACTAGCACCTAATGTAAGAGGGGGCAGGTTAGCACACCCCCCAAGAGTTGAGAAGAGGATTCATGAAGAGATTAATAAGAAGGAAAGGATTAGGGCATTACTTTCAGCTTTAGCAGCAACAGCAAACATTGACTTCGTTAGAGCACGTGGTCACATATTTAGCGCTAACGTAGTACCTATAGTAGTAGTTGATGAGATAGAGAACATAAGTAGGACATCAGAGGCTAAGGAGGTACTTAAATCATTAGGTGTTTGGGAGGATGTTGAGAGGGCCCATAGTAGGATAAGGATAAGGGCTGGGAAGGGTAAGATGCGTGGTAGGAGGTATATTGAACCTAAATCCCTATTGATAGTGATTTCACGTGAGGATGCAAGCGCGATTAAGGCGTTTAGAAACTTACCCGGTGTTGATGTAGTAACTCCAAATATTCTAAGCATATTACACTTAGCACCAGGAGGCGTCCCAGGTCGCTTAACAATATATGATTTAAGTGCTCTAAACATGTTAAGAGAGAAGTATGAGGTGATTAGTCCTTGAAGGATCCTTACACTATAATAAAACGTGTGGTAGCAACCGAGAAAGCAATAAATTACATCGAGAAACACAATATGTTAACCTTCATAGTTGATCTTAAGGCGACAAAGCATGATATTAAGAAGGCTGTTGAGGAGCTCTTTGGTGTTAAAGTTTTAAAGGTTAGAACTCTGATAACACCTAAAGGAGAGAAGAAAGCATATGTTAGGTTAGCACCAGAGTATAAGGCTAGTGACATAGCTTCAAGGTTAGGTATACTGTAAGTTGGGAGGTGGTGTAGGTGGGTAAGAGAATACTGGTTCAGAGGCAGGGTAGGGGGACACCAACCTTTAGATCTCCTAGTCACTTAAGAGTAGCACCAGCAAAATACCCTCCACCTATTGACGAAACCTTCAAAGGATATGTCGTAGAGCTCGTACATGACCCTGGTAGGTGGGTTCCGTTAGCTCATATAGAGCTTGAGAACGGCATGGACTACTACATACCAGCGGCTGAAGGAATGTATGTAGGTCAGGAGGTTTACATAGGCCCTAACGCTCCTATAGCTGTAGGCAATACCTTACCATTAGCTAACATACCCGAAGGAACTAAGGTCTACAATATCGAGTTAAGACCTGGTGATGGCGGTAAGTTAGCTAGACAAGCAGGTAGTTATGCAGTTGTATTAGGTAGGTCGGGTAAATATACTATAGTATTACTTCCTAGCGGTCAACAGAAGCAAATTATAAGTACTGCTAGAGCAACGATAGGTGTTCCTGCTGGAGTTGGACGTATAGAGAAGCCGTTACTTAAAGCAGGTGCTGCGTACCATAAATACAAGGTAAAGGCTACCAAGTGGCCTAGAGTAAGAGGTGTTGCAATGAACGCTGTAAGCCATCCACATGGTGGAGGGCACCATCAGAGCGTTTCATTCCCAACCACCGTCAGTAGACATGCACCACCAGGAAGGAAGGTGGGTCATATAGCAGCAAAGAGGGCAGGTAGAAAGAAGGGTGCACATTAAACTCCTTCATTACCTTCTTAAGTCTTAAGTTTATAAGGACAATACCTCCTTAAAACCTCCCTGATTATCTCAGAAGTTGAGGCAAGATCTTCACTAAATCTTCTAGGAAGTCTAATAATTCTCACATTTACAAGCCCTCTCTTACTAAGTTCTCTCTCAAGAACAGCTTCATCCATTGGTTGATCAGGACCTAAGACTATTATACCAGGTCTTATAAGTTCTATAGGTTTTACCATGTCTTCCTCATGTCCTAAAACAGCTTTATATACGTATCTAATCGATGATATTAATTCAAGCCTATGGCGTTGAGGTAATATGGGCTCCCTTCCTTTAATTCTCTTAACATTCTTATCCGTAGCAACTACAGCATAGACTAGACCATATCTTGAGGCCTCCCTTAAGTAGTGTATATGACCTATGTGAACTAAATCAAAGGTACCACCAACCAAGACCCTACTAGGTCTCTCCCTGACCCATTCAAAGGACACGTTACCCAGTATTCTTAACGCATCCAATAAACCTTCAGCATAAGCTATACACGAAAGTGAGGTTATGTAATCGTTTATGCTAAAATAATATTTGGAGTCCTTAAGATAGAGTTCAGCTAGTTCGAGGACATACTTCTCTTTATCACCTCCCTTAAAGGTTTCCTTGGCTTTTACTAAGGCCTTCTCCACCATATTTATGTATGTTAAAACTCTACTCGGTAATTCATTTGAAGTACTTACACCAGACATTATTAATCACCCTCAACATTTCCTCTTCTACAAAGTGTAGCTTGGGTGAGGTTATTATTAGGGTTTGAGGTACATCCTTTTCATCAATTATGCTTAACTCCTCTAGGCTTCCATAACATATTGATTGCCTCTTAGACCCAAGAGCTACTACGGCAACAGCACTTCTATGCGGCTTTATAATGCCCTCTCCTCTTCTTTCCTCTAATTCGTAGAGTAAGTGTATTGCATCCTTAATACTCATAACGATGTTCTTTTCAGCATCTAGCTCTAATAAGAGTAGTGTATGTAAGTTTCTTGAATCGTTATCTTTGATGACATCATATGGGTACTCATACACTATGCCTTCTTTAGGGTAAACCATGGTAACTATCTTACCTAGCTTGTATATCATGAGTCCAGCTAAGGTTAGTGCACTAGGTATAATGCCAACCCCAGGGATAACCTCGACCTCATATCCCCTCTTTAGCGCCTCCATTACCAATGATATATGTGTCGTCGCTGTAAGAGGGTCGCCAGGAACTATTAAGGCTACATCACCCTGAGCTAATGAGTCTAGTATTACCTTACCACTTTGATCCTCAAGATCTCTACGGCCTACTCTGATTACCTCTTTACCTTTTAAGACATCCTCTAAGGATTCCCCATCTAAGATTATATTAGTGTAAGTCTCCAAGAATATCCTTTTAACCTTATTAAGTACTCTAAGTCCTCTAAGTGTTATTAGGTCTGGAGTGAGTCCTAGACCTACGATATAAAGCTTACCCACGCCTTATCACCATAAAGTCTTTATAAGTAATCTCTACGTTACTACTACCCTCAATTATATTCATGATAGTAATTAAGCGTCTTTTAAAATCGCTGATAAATACATCAGCATTTTCAACATTAAGCTTGCAGAACAGCGAAATGCCATCCCTCTTTAATGCAACCTCAATTCCCTCCCTTATTAAGGCCTTATACTTTATCGTTAAGAATTCAGTAGCAGGTAAATCCTTGCTTATAAGAACTTCAAGACGTGCTTGTAGGATCTTAGATACATAAGGTAGGTACCTAAATATTAAGTTTATACCTTCAACATAGCTTACATTTTTAGCATTGAATGATATTATCACATACTCTCCAGCTACTTCATCAGCCTCAGTAAAGATCTCGATAACCTTATCCCTACTCACATAATCCCTTAACTTCTCAGCTAGTTCAAAAACCTCAATCATTGCTCCTTTTTAACCCTAGTAACTAAGGAAATTAACCTTAGTAATTTTACTTAGGTAGACCACCATCACACTCTAAGTTTAGACTCACAACATTAATTAAACGCTTAATTCTTAGAGTAATGGGTTGAGGGGTCTGCATGGAGAACTTAAAGGAGTGGGTAAAGAGGATTAGTAGGTTAGCACTTATTGAGGTAAGTGAGGATGAGGTAGAGCCACTACTTAGGGATATACTTAAGATAATAGACTTCTTCAATAAGCTTCGTGAGGTGAATGTAGAGGGTATTGAGCCATTATTTATGACACCAAGAGAAAAACCCGTTGTTAGGGAGGATGAAGTTAGTAAGGGACTTAGCTCTGAAGAAGCTCTTGCAAACGCTAAGGAGACCGTAGATAACTACTTTAAAGCACCAAAAACTGTTTAGGGGTGATTAATCATAGGTTTACCACTAACTATTAGCGATTTATTGAACAGATTGGCAGATAACCCTAGATATATCTTTGAATACATAGATGAAACCTATGAGGTAATCGAGAAGGTTGAGGATAAGATTCGCTCCTTTATAACTTTAAGATCTAAGGAGGACGTGTTAAGGGATGCTAAGAAGGTATATAGCAAATTGATTGAGGGGAAAGCTGGTAGATTAGCTGGTGTACTCATAGCCATTAAGGATAATATATCAACAAAGGGTTTAAGAACCACCTGCGCTTCAAAGATACTTGAGGACTATATACCCCCTTACGATGCAACTGTTATCACTAAGATCAAAATGGAGGATGCTATAATAATAGGTAAGACAAATATGGATGAATTTGCTATGGGGTCAACAACGGAGAATAGTGCATTCTTCCCTACCCGTAATCCATGGGATCCGAACAGAGTTCCTGGAGGATCTTCTGGCGGTAGTGCAACAGCTGTTGCTGCCCTAGAATCATTAACAGCCTTAGGCTCAGATACGGGTGGCTCGATAAGAGCTCCAGCAGCATTTACTGGTTGTGTAGGTCTTAAGCCTACCTATGGTCTTGTAAGTAGGTATGGTTTAATAGCCTATGCTAGTAGTATGGATCAAATAGGTCCCATAACTCGAACTGTAATGGATTCAGCACTTATCCTCGACATAATCTCAGGTTTAGACCCGCATGATGCCACATCACTTGAGAAGCGCTTTCTTAAACCTCTTACGTACTATGCTGAAAAGGGTTATAGAGGTGACGTAGAGTTTTCGATCGTTGTACTTGAGGAAATGGTTGGTGAAGGTGTCGAGAGTGCGGTACGTAGTTCTTTCATGAGGACCATAAGGAAATTAGAGGCTAATGGTATTAATGTTGGGTGGACTTCAAGACCTATAATAAAGTATGCATTACCTACATACTACATAATAGCTATGGCTGAAGCAAGCTCTAACCTAGCACGTTACGATGGACTAAGATATGGACTTCATGAATCAGTTGAGGGTAGGTCTTGGTATGAAGTATTTGCTAAAGTGAGATCTAGAGGATTTGGTAAGGAGGTTAAGAGGCGTATCCTACTGGGTACCTATGTGTTAAGTGCTGGATACTATCAGGCATATTATGTTAGAGCTTCAAAGGTTAGAAGGTTAATTAGGGATACGCTTAACCTACTCTTAAGAAAGTATGACTTTATAGCATCACCTACAATGCCTGTACTACCTCCTAGGTTGGGTGAGAGGATAGTGGATCCGCTAAAACTATATGCTATAGACATAAACACAGTCTTAGCGAACTTAGCAGGATTACCAGCTATATCCATACCTTCAGATGTAGTTGATGGCCTACCTGTAGGTTTTCAGTTAATTGGTAATGAGTTAAGAGAGGATGAGTTAATCTCAGCTTCAGCTTTTATTGAGTCAATAATTAACTTAGCACCCCTCGTACCGCCTATGGTGAGGAGTTATGTCTAGGGAACTCAATGTAAAAATAGGTCTAGAAATACATGTTCAGATAACCTCATTAAAGACGAAGCTATTCTGCTCATGTTCAGCTGACTATAGAGGTAAGCCTCCAAACACTAATGTCTGCCCTGTATGTCTAGGACTTCCAGGCTCTTTACCTGTGTTAAATATGAAGGCTGTTAAGGAGGCTTTAAAGGTTGCACTAGCATTAAACTCCGCCATTAGCCCCGTATTAATATTCACTAGGAAGCATTACTTCTATCCAGACTTACCTAAGAATTACCAAATATCTCAATATGATGGTATTGGATCAGCACCTATAGCTAAAGGAGGTTTCATAAAGATCTACATTAACGGTAATGAGAAGATCATAAGGATTAGGAGGATAAATATTGAGGAGGATCCGGGTAGGATAGTATACCCCTTTGGTTCCATAACAAAAAGCCCTTACACAATGATCGACTATAATAGGTCGGGTATAGCATTACTTGAAATAGTCACCGAGCCTGATATCGGAAGTCCTAAGGAAGCAAGGCTATTCGTTCAAAAATTAGCCTCAATACTTGAACATCTAGGTGTAACCAACCCTAAGCTTGAGGGAGCTATAAGAGTTGATGCTAATGTATCTGTAGGCGATCATGAAAGAGTTGAAATAAAGAATATTGGTTCACTAAGAGATTTAGAGAAGGCATTAGCATACGAAATAGCCCGGCAATCAGCGATAATTAAATCGGGTGGTAAGGTATTAAGGGAGACTAGACATTGGGATAAGACAAGAAATGCTACTGTCCCAGCAAGATTAAAGGAATTTGAAGAGGACTATAGGTACTTCCCTGATCCGGATCTACCTGCCCTGAGAATAAGTAGGAGCCTTATTGAAGAGGTTAAATCTCAATTACCAGAACTTCCTGATCAGAGGATTAAGAGGTTTATTAGGGAATACGGACTTAGTGAATACTTAGCCTCAGTCTTAGTAATTGAGAGTAAGGCATTAGCGGATCTATTTGAGGAATCCGTTAGGGTATGTGGTAATCCTAAGTTAATAGCATCAATGTTAGTAAATGAAATGCTTAGATGGATCGATGAGGCTGATTTAGACCTTCATGAAGGTATGAAGAGATTTAATAGTGTGAGAATATGTAAGGTAGTTAAAGCTCTAAATGAGGGAGTAATAAGTATTAAGCTGCTCAAGGAATACATTAAGCAGATTATCCTAAAAGATATAGATCCTGATGAACTCATTAAGAAGGGTTTGACTGTTGTTGTTGATAAAGAGCTCATAGAGAAAGTCGTTGATGAAGTATTTAGAGAGTTCAGAAGTGCCGTGATGGATGCTTTAAGAAATCCTAAGGCAGTAAACTTCTTAGTAGGTCAAGTCATGCGTAAAACAAGAGGCAGAGCTGATCCTAAATTAGTTAATGAAATTATAAGAAGGAGGTTGAAGGAACTTGAAGGTACTAGATGATGTTATTAAGCAAGTGATTACGCAAGTAACCGATTATGATTATGTTAAAAGTAAGGTGAGTGGAGAATATGTCCAAATACTTAACGATGAAATAAAGCGTAAAGGACGTATAATTGAGATTAAGAATGCTAATATCTTATACATCATAGGAGATATTCACGGAGATCTAAATACGTTAAGGCATATACTAAGTAAAGTTAGTATCGATAGTCTAAGAAAGGGGGATATAGGTTTAGTATTTCTCGGTGATTATATAGATAGAGGACTTAACCAATTAGAGGTCTTTACTTCAGTACTCGAGATTAAGAGTATGTTCCCAGATAGTATTACATTATTACGCGGTAATCATGAGCCTCCTAAGAACTTAATACCTTATCCTCATGATTTTCCTAATGAGTTAGTTATGAGATTTGGGTATGACAGGGGTTTAAGACTTTATGAAGAATTCAGTAAGCTCTTCGATTTACTACCCCATGTAGCATATGTAAGAGATCAAATTCTTATGGTGCATGGAGGACTACCTACAGTCACTTATCAAAGAGCACAAACTTTATATGAATACTTTACAGGGATCAATGAGAGAGACTACCAGCAAGTCTTAGAGGAGGTGTTGTGGAATGACCCTATAGAGGCTAACATAGTATCGACACCCTCTCCCAGAGGTGCAGGACAGCTTTTTGGGCTTAAAGTTACGGAATGGTTTACTAAGAAATTTAACTTTAAACTTATAGTTAGAGGTCATGAACCTATAGATTCTGGCTATAAATTTAACCATAGGGACAGGGTACTAACGTTATTTAGTAGATTAGGTCCACCATACTTCAACACTTCAGCGGCATATCTGAATATTAGACTTGACATCGCTGATTGGTTTGATAAAGTTAAGTCATTTATAAAATTAATACAGGCTAAGTAAAACTAATATAAAGGTAATCATTTAGGGCATTTGAATTTTACTATTTAGGCTTAATCTACGCTTTAACATTAAGCTTATAACTAAGGTTGAGGGATTACTAGGTAAGGGTGGTGAGTGCATGAGCACTTCATCCATAGAAT
>CAZUAD010000060.1:2879-8453 GCA_964618155.1 uncultured Desulfurococcaceae archaeon | reverse complement strand
GAGCGCGGGGCTGTGGACCCCGAGGTCCCGGGTTCAAATCCCGGCCCGAGCCCCATTCACTTCTATCCCTTCTTCCTAAGCGTCTAGTTAAGGGCTATGATCAGCTGTTGACCTTACCTTTGAAGAATTTTCGCATATAGTATTTTCCTTATACCCTTTGACATTATACTACAGGGTATATGTTGTAATACTCAAGGTGCGTATCCTATGAGGATGAAGAACTAGTTATGAAGGAAGTTCACATTCACGTTGCTTGGTACGATTTAATCCACTGCCCAGGTCTTTTTAGGAAAGACTATCTTTACGCTTATTACTTCGGAGATGTGTCTAAGTTCCTATACTTTAAATACCTATGTGAGAATAAGGGGTTATGGACGCCTTTAATAAGATGTATATACTTAAGGGTGGGATGTGAAAACTCTTTAATACAGCGAATCTTAGAACCGGTAAGGTCAGTAGAGGTTTATGGATGGAGTGAGTTTAGTGAGTACGTGGGTAGGATTCTTGTTCCGAAGGTTGAAAGATTGTTTTAATGATGTATTCCCCGTCTTTAAGGATTTCATGGCAAGAGTATTTAATATTGACGTAGTAATATTAAGGAGTTTTACGTTATTTACGGATTTAATCCAGGTAGTGGATTATATGGCTCATTACTTCATTATCATAGGGACTACATCATAGTATCCAACTTCGTGAATGAGTACGTAAGTCCTAAGTTAGCTCTGGACTTAATATATCATGAATTACTATACGCCATACTAAGGTTGCATAGTTTAAACATACCCGATGAGGTTGAGGAAGAATTAATAAACTCCCTAACCCCAGAAGGCTACCTCTCAATGTACCTTGGCTTAGCGGATGAACTGAACATAAGTACATAAGTAAAGGTAAAATCTCGGAGATGGTCCATGGATATTTCAGGGATAAACTATTCAGTAAGGGGGTACCTATACAATACTGTATTAAGAGAAAGCTGAAAGCCGGGAATCAACCAAAAATGGATAGGCATCATTATGTAATTACATTTAAGTTCTAAATTTCTGACTTGAATTCCTAAAATCAATTAAAGAGTTTTTCTAACATAATAACTTTATTTCAACCCATAGAGCCTTTTGAAGGTGCCAACAATCAAATGTTAGTGATAGAGAAACAATATGAAGGGGATTTCTTACCATTACTTGTTAAATATTTAAGATACATTTTGACTTGTAGTCGCTCATAGGTTTCCTACATGAGTTTTTTAATAGTTAAGTATAAATAATTCAATCGCGTTGTTATTTTGAAGTAGACCGTTGGGTTGATTGCCATGGAATTAAGTATCGAACCTAAACTAATTGAAGAAAGTGCTTTACCAGCATTCTCCTATCTATACAGTGAGTATACATCATTTGCTGATGAACTAACTAAGAAGCTAATTGAACAGTTTCCATGGTTTGCTGAGATATTGAAAAGTTTTGCTAAGGTAGAACCTGTATTCTTTTATGAGTATGCAGGTGAAACAACAGTCTACAATACGATAGATAAGGGGACACTTTCATTACATATCCATACTACGCTAGCTAAAGTTAAGGATAAAGTAAGAACTTCACTCTTAGACCCGATAATTGAGGTTGTAGAGGGAAATATTCCAGCACTATTCCTTTGGGAATCCTTAGGTTACTCATTAGTCATCATACTAGAGTTCTATGACATACTTAATGATATAAAGTATAATTTAGATAAGTTAAGGAAGCTATTTACTGAAAAGGAAAAGAAGAGATCAAAGGCACTAAAGAAGTTAAGTGAAGGTGTTAAAAGAGTTAATGAAGGTTTAAAAATAATTAAGAACTACTTAGAGGAAGGTGAAGTACCTAAGAGACCATTACCTACTATAGAGAATATAGGCTATGTTAGGTATGTAAGGAAAATTTATGGAGGCTACAAGGAGTATAATGTAACACCGGGTTTGCTCCTTTACACATTCGACGTGCCGGGCATCTACTACCCGTTTAAATATGTCTTACTCAACATGTACTTAGTCTATAAGAGATTACCTGAAATTATCGATACATTGGTTAAGCACCTTAAGGAGGGAAGTGAGCCTTCAGATAATGAATTCCGCAATATAACTGCATTCTTTGGTGTTTTAGCGTGTATACAGGTCCTTAGTGATCGTATGACATCGCTGAAGCTTAAATATAAGAGTATTGACAGACCTGAACAATTTAATGGAGCCTATAAGGTATATGAGAATATGATGAAGCATTACACTAAGGTTAGGAAGAAGGATGAAGTAAAGTTTAGTGATCTAAAGGACGTACTACATAAGGTTGTTGTGTTCATAGGGTAGGTGATAGTATGAGCTATGTGGATAAAATAAAGAAGATAGTTAAGGATGAGTATCTTGACTTAGTATTAAGTAATGAGAAATTAAAGTTACTTGCACTCTTTATCTACATGGCTGGTGGTGGGCCACTAAAGAAGCAGTTTAATGATTACTTGAAACATCTAAGTAAATCGAAATAATTTTAATGAACGTATCCTTAATTTAACCTTAATACTTAATTTAACTTCTATATTACGATATTAGGGATTTGACTTGGTGTTTAGTGGTATCATAGTCCCCCTCGTTACCCCCTTCAGTAAGGACTTAAGAGTGGATGTTGAAGCTACCAAGTGGTTGGTTCAACATCTAATTAAGGGTGGTGTTCACGGTATATTCCCTAACTCTACAACCGGTGAGTTTCCTCACTTACGAGTAGATGAGGTTCTATTACTGGTAAAATCAGTTGTGGAGGTTGTTAAGGATAGCGTTAAGGTGATTCCAGGAATAACCTACAACTATACTTATGATTCCATAGAGTTAGGTAAGAAGCTTATCGACTTAGGTGTTGACGGCTTCATTATAGCACCTCCATATTACTTTAAATTAGATTCAGAGAAATTGAAAAGGCATTTTGCTAGTATAGCTGAGAGCCTTGATAAGCCCATAATAATATACAATATACCTGAGACAACAGGCATCAATATACCTTTAGATGTATACCTAGCATTAGTTAAGGAGTATAGTAATGTTGTAGGTACCAAGATAACTAGCTCGGACTTTACCTACTTAAGAAGGGTTGTTAGTGAGGTAAAGGTTTTGAGAAGGGACTTTAAGGTATTAACAGGTCTTGATGAACTAATACTTCCAGCCCTCATAATAGGTTGTGATGGGGGTGTGTTAGGCTTAGCCAATATAGTCCCTAGACTTTATGTTGAGCTTTATGAGTCATGGGTTAAAGGTGATATCACAAATGCTATAAGACTTTATAAAAAAGTAGTGACCCTATCTAAGATTTACGATATGTCTTCATCCATACCCTCAGGAGTTAAGGCTGTACTTAACGCTTTAGGAACGCCTATAAAGCCCTATGTAAGACCCCCATTAACTACTGAGCCTAAGGATAAGGTTGAGGCTATGGTGAAGATAGTAAAGGAGTTAGGGGTTAAGCACGTAGGTGAAGCTATATAAATACTACGTTAACCTATCCATTAGGTGCATATATGAGGTTAGAGAGATTCACTGTTAGATCGGGTAAGACGAGACTATATTTCGGTATAGGTTCGATATCATCACTTAGGGATTGGTTAAAGAACTTCAGCAGGGTAGCATTAATAACTGGTAAGAAGTCAGCTAAAATTAGTGGCGCTTTAGACGATGCTTTGTCCATTATTAAGGAGTTAAGGTTAAGATATGAAGTATTTAGTGAGGTTTTTCCTAATCCTACCGCGTCCATGATAAATGAATTAGCCACTAAGGTGTGGAGGTTTGGAGCTGATGCTGTATTAGCTATCGGTGGTGGAAGCGTTATTGATAGTGCTAAGTTCGTAAGCATGCTTGTTAAATGTGGAGGAAGGGTTGAGGAATACATGAAGAAGCTAAGAGAGCCTTGCGGCACCTTACCCTTAGCAGCTATAAACCTTACTCACGGTACTGGTACTGAAGTTGATAGATATGCTGTAGCAACCATTGAGGAAACACATGAAAAGATGGGTTACGCTAGTGAGTTCCTCTACCCTGAAATTAGCATTGACGACCCTAACTACCTTAAGACTTTACCTAAGAATCAAACCATATATACAGCCATAGACGCACTATACCATGCATTAGAGTCAGCCACGAGTAATTCAGCCTCACCATATACTGAACTGCTGGCTAAGGAGGCAGTTAGGTTAATAGCTAAGTGGTTACCAGTAGCTGTTAAGGAGCCAAGTAATGTTGAAGCGAGGTACTGGCTCCTCTACGCATCAATGATTGCAGGGATAGGGATAGACCACGGTAGAACACATCTAGCACATGCGATAGAACATGCGCTTAGTGGTCTAAGACCTGAACTCCCCCATGGTGCCGGTTTAGCCATGATCGGACCCTACGTAATTAAATATACCTATGAAGTAAAGCCTGAAGTGCTTTACGATATATTAAGATACATAGATCCTGAGCTTAAACCCAGACCTGAAAGTAGTGAGAGGGCAGCTAAGGCTTTAATAGACTTTCAGAGAACTATCGGTTTTAATGAGAGATTAAGAGATTATGGATTCAAAGAGGGTGATTTAGGCGTCATTACAAAGCTTGTATTCGAGTCCATGAGCTATTTAATAGAGCTAACCCCATTTAAGGTTGATGAAAGCATAATAAAGGATATATTTCTAAAATCGCTTTAGCTATAATCTCTCAACAAAGCTAACTAATTTTTTAATTAAGAGAGGTATCTCCTCTGCATCCCATGAGGAAGGTGTTGCCGCTAAGCCTAAACAGTATCCCTCAACCCAGGATTTATCTATGTCTCTTATGATGAATGAGCCCTTAAACCTCCTTAACCTCCATCCCCTCACTTCAAAGTCTTTAACTTCTTCACCACCTACTAATGCTGGTATTATCACGCCTCCACTCATAGGGATAGGAGGTTTTAGTTTAGATATAGGTAATTTAAATGTACTTCTTAGCCTCTCAAGTAATTTTGGCTTATGAGGTCTCTTATATATGGGTTTGAAAACATAAATAACTCTGTCATTATCTATTAATACATAAATGTTGTCTTTAGACGCTATGCTGTAGGTTCCGAAGTCTAGCACCATGTTTTTATCTATGTCAAGACCCTGTGCTATGTAAAGCCTTCTTAACTCGCTAATACCGATAAGTTTTCTAAGGCTTTCATCCTTAAGGCTCAAGATAGTCTCCTCATGTGTTTTAGGGTTGTAGAGTTTATTACTTATCTCCTTTATTAGTTCCCTTAGTTCTCTTTTCTGGGTGTTGAGGTTGGGTTATGGAGGTGTTAGGGAGTTCGGTGAGGAGGTTTACTTACCTGATACTAGCGTTATCATAAATGGTGTTTTAAGGAGGTTAATAGTTGATGGTAGGATTAAGGGTAAGCTCTTAATTCCTAAGGAGTTAATACAGCACTATGAAAGCTTAGCTAGGTCTGGTAGGTCCATAGGCTATGTAGGTCTTGAGGAGCTTAGGCTTGTTAAGGCATTAGCTAGTTCTAAGGGGGTAAAGATAGACGTTATGTCCGTAGGTAGGAAGGTGCAGGATATTGATGCAGACATAAG
>CAZUAD010000060.1:374-2869 GCA_964618155.1 uncultured Desulfurococcaceae archaeon | reverse complement strand
CCTTAGTAACCTCCTCAAGAGTGCAGCACATGGCTGCTGAGTCGTTAGGTGTTAAAGTTATGTATGTAAGACCTGAGAAGACCAGGTTAACGCTCCTTGAGAAGTTCTTTGACTTAAAAACTATGAGCGTTCACTTAAAAGAAGGAGCCAAACCTGTTGCTAAGAAGGGTAGACCAGGACATTGGGTATTGGTTGAGTTATCTCATGAACCCTTAACGAGGGAGGAAATTGAGGCTATCGCTGAGGAAATAATGGAAGCTGCAAGAACAACCCCCGAAGCTGTGATAGAGGTTGATAGATCAGGTTCGACTATCGTTCAAATGGGTGACTACAGGATAATAATTACTAGGCCACCAATGAGTAATGGCTGGGAAATAACTGCCGTAAGACCGCTAGCTAAGCTTAAGCTTGAGGATTATAAGCTACCTGAAAAGCTAATTAGGAGACTCGAGGAAAGAGCTGAAGGTATTTTAATTGCTGGAGCTCCAGGTATGGGTAAGACAACATTCGCTCAAGCACTTGCTGAATACTACGCTAGAAAGGGTAAGATAGTTAAGACCATAGAGTCCCCAAGAGATATGAGGCTACCAGCAATAGTTACACAGTACTCTAAGGTCTACGCAGACCCTGATGAACTCCATGACATACTATTACTGAGTAGGCCTGATTACACGGTATTTGATGAGATGAGGACTGATGAAGACTTCAAGCTCTATGTGGACCTAAGATTAGCCGGTATAGGTATGATTGGTGTTGTTCACGCAACATCACCAATAGATGCTATACAGAGATTCATAAGGAGGGTTGAGCTAGGCATGATACCCTCAGTTATAGATACGGTGATTTTCATAGAGTCAGGTGAGGTTAAGAGGGTTTATGAGTTAAGTATGACTGTTAAATTACCTACTGGGTTAAGGGAGGCTGAGCTTGCTAGACCCGTAATAGAGGTTAGGGACTTCATTACAGGTGAGCTTGAGTATGAGATTTACACGTTCGGTGAGCAGACTGTAGTAGTACCTGTTAAGGGTGCTTTGGTATCCAGTATAGAGACGAAGCTTCGAAGTATATTCGCATCACTCATGCCTACAGCTGAGGTTAGGATTCAGGGATCCCAAGTACATATTATAGTTCCTAGAGAGGATATCAAATCTCTTAAGAGATTAAAGAGGAAGTTAAGGAAGATTGAGGAGGAATATGGTGTAAGAATTAATCTAAGAGTTGTCTAGCCTTGAGTAACTACAGGGATGTAGGTAAGGCAGTAAGTGAAGGAGTTAAGAATCCACCCGATAAGGCTTTAGAGCTTGTAAGGCTTAGAAGAATCATTAAGTTAGTAGATGAGAGTAAGAGAAGGCGGGTATTCATAGCATTAGGAACTACTGGTGATTACTTCTTAATACCTTCGCTCTTCTGTAGTTGTAAGGACTTTGAACTTAATGTCGTTATGAGGGGGAGTAAGGGGACGTGCTATCATTTAATAGCCCTAGAATTAGCGTTGAGAGAGGGTAAGGTACGTGATGTCTTGGTTAGTGATGAGGAGTTTATGGATATAGTTTATGAGGTGTTATTTGAGGGTAGGTCGCAGACGTTACGTAAGATATTGATGAGGAAATCAGACCCGGTGGAGGTACATCACTAATCAGTGACGTGCAATTCTCATCACGCCATGTACTTATATAGTTTTGTAGCGTTTAAAGATAGATGAGTAGAAGGGTGGGGTGTGGTTCATGGGTAGGAGAAGTAGGAAGAGGTTTAAGAGGAGGATTAAGCCCGTTAGAAGGTTACCTAGAATCTTCCAGTGTCCTGCCTGTGGATTACCAACACTTACCGTTGAGTTAAAGACATATACCAGGGAGGACGGTGAGGAAAGGAAAGTTGCTTTGATAAGGTGCTACAATCCTGAATGTGGGTTAAGAGCAACTATGAAAGACCTGCCCTCAATCTATGCTGAGGTTGATGCTTATGCTAAATTCCTTGACGCTTTTAGTGAGGGTGCTATTGAGGTGACCTACGAAAGGGGAGAAGGTGTTGAGGAGGAAGGTTAGTGACTACATTAAGTCTAGAGTATCAAAAGGTGAAGTGTTACATTTTTCACTTATAGATCCTGATAAGGTTGGTAATGCTGAAGAGCTTAGGAGGGTAGCTAAAGAGCTGATTGATGCAGGTACTGACGCATTCTTAGTTGGTGGTTCACTAGGTGTTTCTGAATCCTACGTCGATACCGTCGTTAAGATACTCAAAGAATTCGATCTACCTGTCATACTATTCCCTAGCAATGTTTCTGGAATCTCTAGATATGCTGATGCCATACTCTTTATGTCTCTCTTGAATTCCGATGATCCCTACTACATAATTGGTGCTCAAGTCATTGCAGCACCCATTATTGCTAAATATGGGTTAGAGGTACTACCTACAGCATACATAATAGTTGGTTATGGTGGTGCAGCAGGCTTTATAGGTAAGGCGAGACCTATACCCTACGAAAAACCTGAGATAGG
>CAZUAD010000060.1:0-364 GCA_964618155.1 uncultured Desulfurococcaceae archaeon | reverse complement strand
GCATACGTCTTAGCAGCTAAGATGCTAGGTATGAAGTACGCCTACCTAGAAGCTGGTTCTGGAGCTCCAAAACCTATACCTAAGGAGTTCATAAAGCATGTATCGAAGGTTAAGGAGGGTTTAACACTAATAGTTGGTGGAGGTATTAGAGATTCAAGAGCGGCTATAGAGGTAGCTGATGCTGGAGCGGACATAATAGTTACTGGAACCGTAATTGAGGAGGACATAAGGAGAGCAAGCAACATAATAAGAGCAGTAAAGAGAAGGTAAGGTAAAAAGTAAGGTAATAACCTCAAATTAAGCCTTAATAGTCCTAATTCCTCAAGAAGTACGGAGGCGGCGGTCGTCTAGCCTGGTCTAGGAC
>CAZUAD010000059.1:0-8570 GCA_964618155.1 uncultured Desulfurococcaceae archaeon | reverse complement strand
AATGAGTAGACTACATCACCAACAACACCTGAACCCCCCATACCGCTTATGATAAGACCTGTCCACGATCTTTCCTTAATCCCTCCCCTAACCTCATACCTCTTTAATGCGCTCATGCTTAACTCGTACCAATTCTTATACACATCGATTAACTTCCTCAATATCAAGCCCCCATAATTTTTAACCAATACCTAAATAAGATCTATGAGCCCTTGAGTTTAGGTCTTATTCATTGTCCTACTCATTATTTAATTACTTACCTATACATGACGCTTTATTTTATGTTTATTGCAAGCTATTTAATACTTCCGAAGTATATTTAGTGGGGTTGATTTTATGGGTGAAATTAATAACGTACTTATTAGTACTGTCAAAAGCCCTTTAGTAATTAATGCTGCACGTTTTGCATTAAAACTATTCCCTAATGCTATATTTCACGTAGTTTCTGTTATACGTAAATTGAGATTTAGGTTTCTTTACATTCCTCATTACAGTAGGATTATGGAGAGATTAGCTGAAGAAGCCTTACGTGATATTGAGAAGGTGTTATTTAATAATGGTTGCCTAACCGTTAGGAGGGCTCTACTTTATGGTGAACCTGCTAAGGAGATAATTAAATACGTTAGTACGAACTCCATAGATTTAGCCGTTGTCACATCGTCAACAACTACCTCACCACCCATAGATGTTTTAGGATCTGTAGCTTCAAAAATAATCGCTGGATTGAAGATCCCAACGCTCGTCTACACGCCATTCTCTGATAAGGTCTTAGATAAGGATAGAGTCGAGACAATAGCACTTGTAGCACAAGATTTAGATCAGTTGAGTAAGATAATCCCATTAGCTACTACAATAGCTAAAAGACATAGATCAGAACTAAACCTATTTACTATGGAATCAGGAGAGTTACCTGAAACCACAGGCAATTTCTTAAGAAGTTCAGGAGTAAGGTTTAAGTTAAAACAGTTAATTAGCTCTACATCAGAAGAGCTTGTTAATGAGATATTAAGACTTGGTACGTCAACAGACCTCATAATTGTTAAGAGGTTTGAAAGTTTAATTAGAAGGAGTATTTATGGTATATTAGCTAGACGTGAATTAGAACTTCATGAGAGAGTACTTCTGGGGATGTCACCCTCACCTATAATTATAGTTTAAGACACATTACTTAAGCTCCTTTAACCACTTCTTAGCCTCCTTCTTAAGTAGCTTAACACTTAACTTAATGAATTCCTCGTTATCCCCTCTAATCAATGCATTTATAGCCTCAATTCCTTTATCTCCAGCATCATTTAATGGTTTTAATAGGTACCTAATCATCCTAACAACCATTTCCTCATTCCCTCTAAAGTACGTTCTGAGCAGGTCTACGAATGCTTTAGGATCTACTGTAAATAATTGTGTTGCATACTTACCATACCTTGAATATGCGTACATGTTTAGCGATATTAAAAGACCTGGAGTATGTTTCTTTAATCTATCCTCTATCACACTTTGAAGGTATGTAAGCACTATCCTGGCATCGTTACTTAGCATCATTGTGATGCCACGCTCCACTTAACCCCCTTCTCTGTGAAGCATATCTTAACAGGTCTAAGGTAGGGACTAACACCCGTCATGAAGGATCTCATAATGTAACAGTTATGCTCTACCTCAGGTACTACCTTAATTACCTTATCATAAATATCGAGGGGTACTGGTAAGGGTCTTTCACGTCTCTCGTAATACACATAAAATGATGTTATATTTAATCTTCTCCTCGTTAGTATGTTATCAGAGTGTAATGTTAGGAAGTCCTTCCAGTTGTGAAGGATGGGTAGTTGATTTAGTGAATCTATTATTGAGAAGTCGGGCTTAAGTTTAAGATCCCTTTCTCTTGCTTGGTAACCTAGTATATAGATGGGTCTTGATGCTGGCTGTATTGAGTCAATATGTACATCTAATTTAACGTTAGTAATCTTATAGCTACTTAATACATCATTGATTATTGCATTAATTATGTGTGGCGATTTACTATAACTTCTTATGAGTAACTTACCACCGTACTTAATTATGAATGGTATGACTATTGAGAGAGCTATAGTTAATCCTGCACTACCCTCTTGCGCTATGATTGCTGCTTGAGTACCTCTCTTAAGCTTTGTACCGAATATGTACGTTAGTTCCTTAACTGGCATCTCGTAGACTAACTCCTCACTCGGTGCTGGTATCTCCTCTAATTTCTCTTGTAAGTACACCCTAATACCGTCATTAGGAGCTATATCAAAGTATACCTCAGCTCTAGGTATTTCAGAACCTCTCATCTTTCTAATCTCCATCTTACGTATTAACACTCCTCCTTCAATTAAGGATCTTAGTATTATCACACCATCCACCAAGAACTCCTCAACACCGTAACCAACAGATGAGCTTCCAATAGGTAGTTCAGCTATGAGTATAGCCGTTATATTTAAAGGTTTAAGTCCTGCTATGATAGCATTCCTTATTATCTCTCTAGAGCTCCTAAAACCAACAATTTGGGTTATTGCCGTTACAGAATCTATAACAGCTCTCTTAGCATTAGTTTCTATAATAGCTCTTAAGAATTCCTTTAAAGACATCTCAACTCCTTCAGTAGTTTGGGTTTGAACACCTTCAATAAACGTAAAAAGTCCTTTACGCTCTAATTCCTCAAAATCCATACCTAGGGCAGCCATGTATCTATAGAAGTCGTATTTCGACTCAAGAAAGCTTAAGTAGACTCCTGCCTCATTATATCTCTTACCTCCTTCATATATGAACTTAGCAGCAAAGGTTGTCTTACCAGCACCAGGTGTACCTGCTAAGAGTATGATACTACCCTTTGGGAAACCTCCATTAAGCATGGCATCTATGCCGCTAATACCAGTAGGACATCTCTCAATGACTACCACTAAAGTCCCCGTAGTGTTAATCTAAATTCGTACTAAATACTTTCACGTATAGGAGTAATGAGGATTTTATGTCAGTTATTTCTTCCTACCGGAGTTTTTGTTCTTCCTAATCTCTGCAAGTAAATTACTTATTAGCTCTCTAGCCCTTTTTGACTTGCCCCTTAAACACTCTATTATATCATTAATTACATGCTCTAACGCCTTCCTTTCATCACCTTCACCTCTATAGTCTATCCGACATTCACTATGATCTATTAAGGCCCTAATTAGGTCACTAATTACACGGTGCGAAGAAGATCCAAGAGCTATTTCAAATAACTCAATAACACGTTTGACATCCTCAGATGCTAGTTCACCTAGATTTCTACCCTCGATACTCTCTATAAACCTAATTATTCTTATAGCGTCTTCTCTACCCATAACATCATATAAGGCATTATTGATTATGTAAGAAAGATCGTATGAGAAATCCTCCTTTGACTTACTGCCCACTAAGTTTATCTTGCCTATATCGACCTTCCTCCTTTCTTCATCATCGATTTCTCTCAAGTCATCCACCTTACTAGTGCTTAAGTCTCCTACTAGTCGCTATGGAGGGATCCACATATTAATCTAAATTCTGAAGTTTATAGCCTTATCACTAAATGTAGCTATTAATTAAATACCAATACAGTATGACCTAACCAGCTGCTTGTGAGGGTAAGCCGGGTACAGGTATTAATCCTCTCATGAAGACTAATACTGTGTAGGCTATTATTGAGAGGAATAAAAGCGTTATTGCGTGAATTAGGGATGCTAGGTATCTTGAACCTGTGAAGTAAGATACTACAACACCATTGGTTACTGCCTCTATAACAACTCCATATATTATAAGCGACGTCATAATGTCTGGATCAACTCTGCCAATGAGAGGTAATCCACCGACCTGTTGCTCAGCTAGGGGGTATATGAATGTTGCAAGGAATATTATCGTTGAGATGAGATATACGAGCATTACTAAGTATAAGGTTGCTAGGAAAGACCTTGTAGCATCCCTTAACTTACGTGAGTAATTAACTATTACCTCAACAGCCTCCCTAAATTCTCTAACAGTCTTATAGATCTCCTCACCACTCCTGGATAGCACGACTAAGTAATCAGCTAAGAGTTCAATTAAAGGTGAGCCACTCCCTCTCAAGTACCTTATGGAGTCTTCGAGTGTTTCACCTAGGTATGTTGCTTTAACCATGGTCTCTAACTTCTTCTTTAAATGCCTCACGAATCTACTTGCCTCATGTATTGCTTTCGGCATAGGTAAGCCAGCTCTTAGGTTACCTTCAAGAGCTGAGAGGAATTTAGGAACTTCATATTCACTTACTATTAACTCCCACTCCCACTTATACTCAAATATCGAGGCAGGAACTAGTGAGAGTGCTATAGTGAATGCTATGTATAGGGTAGTCACTGGGTCTAAGAGGTTAGGAGGTATACCATACATGTGCTTATAAATTACCATGAATATTGCTAATGCTATTATGGGGAGTGAGAAGTTAACCTTTCTTAATATACTCCTACGAATACCAACCCTAGGTATTTTGAGTTTAGGGCTCATAATAATGCCCTCTCAACCATTCTCTTAGCCATTATTGCTGAGAATATTGATAGAAGCGGTATAGCTATGAATATTAACGCCGCTATGAGGGGTATGACGTTAATACCTCCTAATATAGCTAATGAGGACAGCATTATTATCCCTATTACAGGAGCGAAAACCCCCATTGACATGTAAAGTTCAACGATTACCGATAGGTTATCCATAGCCTTCCTAAGCTCTGAGTCCTTCTCAACCATGAGGCCTTCAAATTCATCCTTAAGGAACAAAGCTGTGCTTTCACCACCCATTTCTATAGCATCCATAATTCTCCTTAGAGATTCAAGTGAGGGGTGCGGACCTATCATCGCCTTAACGTGTTCAACAGCTTCTTGTGGTGTATAGCCCAGCATTATCTCCTTAAGTATTAAGTCTAGTATAGTTAACTTTGAGGTTCTAACAACATCCTGAAATGCCTTTAAGGGTGGTTCACCAGCTGCTACTAATGTCCTTAGTTTCAGGACTACGTGGGGTAATCTTAGAGTTAGCTTATCAATATCCCTACTAACCATGAATTTAGGCATTAAAATTAATGAAGCTGAAACCGAGGCTAACACCATCTCAAATATTAGAGCTTCAATGAAGCCCATGGAAGCCTTACCTATAATTAAGGGCTTACCCATTACAATAATCAGTACTAAGGGTACAGCACCAATGATTACTGGAACCAATGAAACTATTGTATGTATTAGCTTATTCCTTCCTATATAATACTTTGTAAGCATCTCTATCACTCACTATACCTCGTTATTTCACGTATTACATCCTCATAAGTTAGCTTACGCCTCATCATAGATCTAAGAAATTCAATTCTTGACCTTACACTCTTCACTAGTCTATCCAACGGTATTCCCTTAATATCACTAATCCTCTTAAGTGTTAAGGATTTCTCAGGTTCAAAGCTAACGAGCTTAGCTATAGGACCTTCAGGTGATTCTGTATCAACACTAACTTTATAGATAGTTCTTAGTGTTGGTTCATTGGTTCTAAGATCTATGTCTTCGATTTCAGTAGCTGATAAGACGTACCTCCTAATACCTGACCTACCTCTTACTTTGCTTATATGTACTATTATATCAAGTAGCCTTACTAGGTATGGTGGTATGTTCATTGGTGGTGCCATAAGCCTTTTAACAGCTGAGATAGGGCCTTCAGCATGCATTGTACTCAACCCTCCATGTCCTAAGGATATAGCTTGCATTAGGACATAAGCTTCCTCACCCCTAATTTCACCAACTATGATAAAGTCTGGTCTTTGCCTCATGGACGCCTTAACTAGGTCGAAGAGCGTTACCTTACCAGTTCTATCAACGCCCTCCTTAGTAACCATGTAGATAACGTTAGGATGTGGTAGCTTAATCTCTCTAACCTCTTCTATAACAACAACCTTCATGGTTGTTGGTATTAACGTAGCTATAGCATTTAATAATGTAGTATTGTGGTTTAACCTCCAACCAATCTGACCTATAATGAATAAGTGCGTACCTTCAACCTCAAGATCATAAAGCCACTCATTAGACGGCTTAACCTCCTCAATGCTAATCACCCTCTCTACAAATAAATCATTACCTAAGGATCCATCCGTAGATGAGGCTTCATTATCATTACAACTAAGACCATCTCCTCTATTCACCGTGAGAAATGATATGTTCCCATATTTCTCAACTTTACGTGACCATTTAGAGAGAATCCTAAGTAAGCTCTTAGCACTCTTACCTTTTACTACTACTTTATAGCCATGAGTAATTTCCTCTGTAATCGTGTGAAATATTCGTAATCTCTTTAGAATAAAGGAAACAATATTTACGAGATCCTTTGACTTAGTGTGAAACTCTATCGTTAAGTCTTTTCCATCACCACTTAGGATCAATGAACCTTTAGCATCTAATATACCAGCTAATAGTGCAGTGCAAGTGCCTTCATCGCTAAATAGTGCATTTATTATTATATCGTCTTGGTATCTTGGGAAGTTCTCAATATTCACAACAGTTTCCATGTGACTTCTTAAGCCTCCATAAATATTTTTAATGACGTGCGTTGCGGTATCCTGATTAATTAATGGCATGGTTCTTAGTGAGTTTTCATGTATATTATTACTGCTTGAGTGTATATAATCTTCTTCACCAATTTTGAGCCCTAATGAGTAAGCAAGGTTAGGGTTAACGCTATTATTACGGCGTGATACACTTATGTTGATCCAAGCATTTACTATGAAATCACCTATGCGGAGTTCATCTGCTTTAACGGGTAGGATTTCATTGGTTTTTGGATTAAACTTAACAAAGTTGTGGTCCTTTGTGGTTACTATTATTGATGAATTTGTTCTTACCTTAACTAGTGGTCTATGATCCTTATGTCTTATTACCCTCTTAATCCTTAACCACTTAGCTTTAAGATCACCGTCTAAACCAAGGATTTCAATTCCATCAACATCCTTTACTAAGTGTTCACCAACCTTATACTCTCTTGACTTAACCATATCGTATAGTTCTTGAGCCGTTATTATCATCTCCTTCCCTTTAACCTTAACGGGTAGTAGTGTATAGCTTGGAAAGCTCTTACCAGCTGCTGTTTCACCAACTATGAAGACTGACCTCTTATGCTCCATGGCAACCCATAGTAGGGCTAGAAGTTCAGGGAAGACTGTACCGAACTTCATGAGGTCTGCAACGGTAAATGGTACCTCCCTATACTTCCTAATAGTTATTGCTGCACCCAACTCAGAGACTACGGGATGTACTACGTGAACCCTATAACCCATGGGTAGTGTGCCATCAACTATTGGCCTACTAAGACTTGCAAACCTACCTGAAACAAGCATTAACTTATGTAAATGCCTATTAAGTTCCTCAGGGTCAAAGAAGTATATGTTTGTTGGTATGTTCTCATACATTCTATGCCATATAAACACAGGCCTACCAACACCAACAATGTGAATGTCCTCAATATTAGGATCCTTTAGTAGGGGGTCAATCTTACCGAAGCCTAGGATATCCCTCTTTATTATGTATGCTATCTTCGCTACTACATCATTACTTACCTTCTTACCCAACCTCTTCTTAGCCATCTTCCTAACTACGCTATCTATCATTAATGATACCTTCTCAGGTGATGCTAGATCCTCAACACTTAACTCCTCAATAAACCATCTCCTAATGTCATTAACTAGAATAGCCTCCTTCTCACTAAGCTCGGGCTGTATGACCCTATACTCAAGTGAGCCATCAGGAAGTCTAACTATTTGTACTCTAGTATATTCATCTAAGCTATACTCCTCAACAACAACCTCTAAACCTTTACCACCCTCACTCACCATTAGCTAAACCCTAAACTTAACTAATACCCTACATCAAGCCTACACACACATATACTACGAAACTCTTATACTTATAACTTACAGCATAAAACACTCTTCGTAACCACAATAAGAGATTAGGAGGAGAATAATTTAGGTAGTAAGTCGAAATTAAAAACACATTTTAACCTTAAGCTCTAACCCTAACGGTTACAGTCGAACCATCAGTAGCAACTAACTTTATTGTGTATACGTTCCCTGATGAAACGAAAGCACCGTTACCATACTTTGTAAAGTCACCTATAGTGACAGCTACAGCCGTGCCATTAGCAGGAACTAAGACAGATTTATTATTAGGTGTCGTAACATTAAGCTGATCAGGGGCTGGAGGCCAAAAGGCTGGAACGGTTGTTCCATTAGGGTGAGTTATGTATGCAGCAGTTATGTTAACGTTGATAGCTCCATCATTCCTTACGTATAGTATGAAATGTGTGCCGTTGTAATAGGAGCTTTCAATGGCTAAGATTGCTTGCGGTCCTGCTGCTTCACTAAATCTGGAGCCTATCCAACCTGCTGCAAATGCGTAAACTACTATGCCTACAGCAATAGCTATCAATATTAAGAGGACTGTAGCAATTATAGGCGAAATGCCTTTACGTATCATCTACTTCATCGAATCATTTAAGCACTAACTCTAACGGTTACTTCAGCGCCATAGCTAGATATCTACTTA
>CAZUAD010000058.1:0-8578 GCA_964618155.1 uncultured Desulfurococcaceae archaeon | reverse complement strand
CCTTAACAGTATCTCTATTGAGTCTATGAGATGATCATCGACAGCCGAACCCGTGACGTCAACAGGGTTATATGGTGATGCTATGGGTAGTAATACCTTCCTTAACTTATTAACTGTTTCATCACTTAACCTTGGTACCTTAAGCCCTAGCTCATTGAGTGCGTCAGCAGTCATAACACCTGAACCACCACCCACCGTTAAGACAGCAACTCTATCACCCTTAGCTGGTGGCTGTAGGCCTAGAGCTAATGATAGGTCGAAAAGATCCTCCATACCGTAAGCCCTAACAACCCCTGACTGCTTGAATGCTGCATCATATATCGCATCTTGACCTGCTAAGGCTCCTGTATGTGATGCTGCAGCTCTCGCGCCTGCTTCTGTCCTACCTGCCTTCAATATTACTACGGGTTTGTACGGTGTTGTCTCCTTTAATGCCATAAAGAACTTCCTACCGTCCTCTACACTCTCGATGTACTCAGCTATAACGTAGGTATCGGGGTCATCCCTAAAGTAGAGTAGTAATTCCTCATCACTTACGTCAGCTTTATTTCCATAGCTAACGAACTTACTAATGCCTAGACCCCTCATAGCAGCCCAATCAAGCATTGCTGACCCAAAAGCACCTGATTGAGATATAAATGCTATGAAGCCATGACCTGGGAAGCCCTGCCTATCTGGTGGTAAGAAGAGAGTATTCATACCTGTCTTAGGAACGTAGACACCAACACAGTTAGGTCCTATTAGCCTCATACCGTAGCTTCTCACTACCTTAATAAGCTCCTCCTCTAACTTAGCACCTTCAGGACCTACCTCCTTAAACCCTCCTGAAATAACTATTAACCCCTTAACCCCTTTCTCACCTGCATCCCTTGCTACATCAATTACCTTAGGTGCTGGAACGACTATCACGGCAACATCTACTTCATCGGGTATTGATTTAAGGTTGGGATAGACCTTAAGACCTAGAATCTCCTTAGCCTTAGGATTTACAGGGTAGATAATTCCTTTGTAGAACTCCTTAAGATTTCTTAAAAGCTCATAGCCAACCTTGCCAGGTGTTCTAGAAGCACCTACTACTGCTACAGACCTAGGGTTAAAGAAGAAGTCTAGTGAAGCCCTCACCTCACATCCCAATAGCCTATCCTCTTCAACTAAATAACCTTAGCTTGTTTTAAACAACTTATGTACCATTACCCAATACCTTCTTAACCCTTACGTTAAGAAGGAATCTATGAACTCTAGGACATAGGGGGTCAGGTGCTTCAATATTGTTGAGTACTAGGTAAGCTCTAGCATAGCATCCACCCTTACAGAAATACCTCAATTGACATGACCTACAAGGTTCTTGAAGCTTAGGATTCTCAATCCTCTTAACAAGTTGATTCCTCTTAAGTACTCTCCAAGCACCTTTAATTCCAAGCTTAACGACATTACCTACATCAATATTCAGTACATCACATATTAATACCCTACCTGAAGGTGATATATCAAGTACATCCCAATCTCTGCAACTTCTATAGCTAAGATAAGGTGACTTAGTGATTATCGGTACGAAGGGTGTACACCAAGTCGATATAACTATTCCCAATTCCCTAGCTACATCAGCAGCTACTTTAATAGCGTACTCGAAGTGTGTTGGTCTAATGTAGACATTATTTCTTAAGGCATTACCGGCCGGCATTGATGGTATTAAGGAAATCGATGAGGCATTCAGCTCTAGAGCCTTCCTCACTATATCACCTACATACCTCCAATTCAGCTCATTAACGCTTACATTCATGTGTATGTAGAGACCATACTCATTCAATAACTTAATACCTCTTAAGAACCTTACCCACGTTCCTGAACCTCTTACAGACTCATAGACCTGCTTATTATGTCCATCAATACTTGTATAAATGGCGATGTCTAGGTCTGATAGCCTTCGAGCTATGCCATCATTAATTAATGTTGCATTAGTAAATATGCTTGCTTCAATACCCTTAGCTATCGTGTAATTCAATATGTCAAATATGTCATTCCTCATTAATGGCTCACCACCTGTGTAGTGTATATGCTCAACACCTACGCTTGATGCTTCATCAATTAATCTAAGTATAACATTCAGACCTAAGTCCTTCTCAGTTCTATACGGTAATGCGTAACAATGCCTACAATTTAAATTACATTTAGAGGTTACTAGCCATATTATAGTTCTAGGACCTTCACTTACCACCCCACACCCTACCTCTTCCATGTTACAGGACTGAAAATTCATACAGCATTAAAGAATTTTATACTTAATCTATAGATTAAAACATCTTAACGAAAATAGTCAGCTATGTTAAGATCTAGATGTAGGGAATTAAGAACTTGATGTCAATGATAATGTTTATAAAATTTTACTTAGAGCAGTTTAAGGGGAAACTTGGTTAGTAATATCTCCCTAACTATAGCATTAACTATGATCATTCTCCTTACATGCTCAAATGTAGTTGACTCAGCTAGCTCCAATATTTACGATGGTACTGCATTAGCTTATGGTCCAATAGTACATAAAGATGATTGGGTTATTGAGGGCAAGGAGTTCGTCAGGAGTTCGAGAGTGGTAGTTAATGGTGATATAATAATTAAGAAGGGAGGTAATTTAACGGTCGTAGATAGCTTAATCATTATAAACTGTTCTAAAGAAGTTCATAGCATAATTATAGATGGATTCATTAAATTAATCAATACAACCATAGTAAAATCCTCGGATGCGTGTGGCTACGCCATATTAGCTAGAGGGGGTTCTTCGGTCTTACTGATAGATAGCAACATAACCGAACTAGGTCCAGGAGTACCTCCTGAAAGAATGCCTGAGCCATGGGAGATCATAGTTGTGGGTCCTGAAGTTAAGCCAGGTTTCGTAGCAAGTGATTCTAAGGAAGTCATTATAGTGAATACCGTAATTAAAGGTATGAATGGATTAGTCCTGAACGCTCGTAACGTAGTCATAAATAATTCAAAGATAGATATTAGTGCCACGGATGCTCTAGTCTTAGGAGACGTCGGTAGGGCACTAGTAACTAACTCAATAATTAATGCTCCAGCACCAACACCTACTGAATTACACTACGGCATTCTCATAGGTGAGCATGATGATGTGGTTACTATAGACAACGTTACGATAGGTAAGGCAGGAATAGGTATCTCAATATTCCAAAGTAGTGCAGAAACTAAAGGTAACGTATACATACTCAATACAGAGATCCTATACACCGAAATAGGTGTTAGAATACTGTCGTTCTCTCCAAAGAGTATAATAAACCTTAACAATGTTAGCATAAGGAATTGTGACTTAGGCGCTAAGATAGAGGATGCAAGAAATGTAATCGTGAATAACCTAAACGTTACAAAATGTGATAATGGTGTTTTAGTATCAAGAAGTGAAGGAATTTTAATAAGCAATTCCGTAGCTAAGTGCTATGAACTTAAGTGGGACTTTAAAATAATGAATTCTAGAAGGATTACATTTCAAAACGTAACTATGATGTTTATAGATATAAGTGACAGTAGCAAGTTAAGGTTAATTAACTTAAACGCGATCAAAGGCTTTGAAATAATTTCTGAGGTTGATTTAACTAATGTTACTGATGTATTAATAGCTAATAGCTCATTAATGTACTTAAAACTTCATGAAGTAAGTAATGCCTTCCTAGAACGCATCGACATAATTGGTGAGGAGTTCGATGAATGGTCTACAAGTGGAGGGTTAAGTATACTCTATTCATCGAATATCTACATAGCTGATAGCAACATAAGTAACAATGTAGAAGAATACGCTATTGACATAAGCAAATCTGAAGGAGTAATCATGGAGAGACTAGTAATTAAGAGCAATTTCATAGGTATAGTGATAGAGGACTCACACAACATCACGATAAGTCTGTCAGATATATTCAATAATAAAGGTCCCGGTCTATGGGTCATAGGTAATGTAACATTTAATGCTAGTAAGAATTGGTGGGGATCACCTAAAGGTCCAGAAATATTGAGAGGAGGGTATAAGGACTATTGTAAACTTGATCCTGACGACCCCGAAGAAATATGTATTAAGAAGTTAACCATAAACTTTACCCAATCACAGTACAAGCCATGGTTAGTAAACCCTGTTAGAGTACCTAAACCTAAGTACACACCAACATTAACTACTACAATAACTTCAACACCCAAGACATCAAAAACAGTTACGAGTAAAACCACAATAAAGACCTCAATTAAAACTAAGACTATTAGCACGGTAACCAAGGCCGTTAAGACAACCTTAACAAGGACAGAGACGAAGACGACAACAAGAACTCAAACACCAAAAATAACTACACACACCACCAAACCTATCACGGAAACTGTAATTAAGAAGACATTAAGTAAACCTACACCTACAAAAATTGAAACGAGTACAATTACGGAGACTAAAGTGGGTGCTCAACCTCCCTTAGGGTTCTTAAGCTTAAGTAAGGAGCTTATCATTGTATTAGTATTGATATTGATTGTAATCATAATAGCGGGTATTAAAGCTAAAAGGCGGTAGTCAAGCTAAGGTTATTTTTCCTTACTTATACGTATTTATACCCTGTAATGACTATGATTATTGGTGATGAGGGCTATTGGGGCTGAGGTTGATGAGACGGCGGATTACTGATGCTCCTTCATGAACTTCTTAATAAGCTTTATAACGTACATCACATCATCATCGCTTAAACCTACGTGCATGGGAAGTGATAGTACATGCTTTGAGGCCTTTATAGCATTTCTACAGCAATTCTGTTTTATACCTAAGTTAATGAAGGCTTCCTGCAAGTGTAATGGCTTAGAGTAATGGATAGCGGTTTGAACACCATTACTTCTGAGGTACTCCATTAGCTTATCCCTTAAGATCTCCCTTTCAACCCATATGGTATACTGGTGATATACGTGCTTAGCCCATGACTTCTCTACGGGGAGTCTTAAACCTTCGATACTCGCTAATTCCTCATTATAGAGTTTTGCTATAGCTCTACGACGTTCATTCATTTCATCAAGCCTCCTTAACTGCTGTAGCCCTATTGCTGCTTGAATCTCGGTAATTCTAAAGTTCCAGCCTATGATTATATGGTGATATCTACTAATCTGACCATGATTTCTTAGAAGCCTTACTAGCTCGGCAAGCTCATCGTTATTGGTAGTTATAGCTCCACCCTCACCCATAGTTAGGTTTTTAGTTGCATAGAAGCTGAAGGCTCCTATATCACCTATACTTCCAACTTTTTCCCCTTTATACTCGGCTCCATGAGCTTGGGCGCAATCCTCAACAACGTAGATGTTTCTCTCCTTAGCTAAGCTCATTATCTCATCCATCTTAGCTGGGTGTCCGTAAAGATGTACTGGTACTATTGCCTTAGTCTTATCACTAATCTTCCTCTCAAGATCGTAAACATCTATAGTATAGGTCTCTAGGTCTATATCAACAAAGACAGGCCTAGCTCCTACAGTAACAACCATCGATGCAGTTGCCATGAATGTAAAGTCCGGTACTAAAACCTCATCTCCGCTACCTATACCTAATACCTTGTAGGCTAGGAAGAGTGCTATAGTCCCATTGGAGACTGTTACTGCATGCTTAACTCCTATATATTTAGCAAACTCTTTTTCAAAGAGCTTAACAAGCTCACCAGCAGCTAAGTACCTACTCTTAAGCACTCTAACAACTTCATTTATTTCATCAACATCGATATAGGGTTCATTAACCTTTACCCTAATCACAAACCCACCTCAACCTACTATTACAGGTTCCCTGCACCTAACATCCCTTAAGCTTAAACTCAATAACTCAATAAATCTTCTTAATGCCTTACTAACTACAATTCTTGGAACATCTGCTGCACCATAACTTATAGCTAATACTTTAGTAGTGTCCTTGCTAACTGACGATATCTTGGAATCTCTGTGAGGGTATAGGTGGAGTATATTATTTCTATTATCAACAAGGACTACTTCCTTACTTTTTAAGATTCTTAACTTACCGCTAATATCAATAAATTCTTCACCACTAAGTGAGTACCTCATATGCAAAGGTAGATGTATTTTACTGAAGTCGAATACGCTTATCGGAACGAGGGTCTCAATACTCGCGATGTTACATGCATCAACAACATTATTAATTGAGGGTATAGAACCCTTCCTAAGGAGTCTTCTAATAAGAGCTTCACTTGAAGGTCTAACCTTTGTTGGATCTATTCCTAACTTCCACATCGTAGATCTATAAGCCCTAATTAATGGATGTTCTTTAAGTCTTTCAAGATCATAGCTTTCAGAAATGTTCTTGGATATTCTTCTAAGGTAGGTTAGTAGAGTTAGATCATTACCTATAACCCTTACGTTAGTACATAGTGTTATTGCTACGAATATACCCATAGACCTTATCTCAGGCTCTATTTTTAAGATGCTTTTTAAGTTAACCATAAGCAAAACCTCCTATTCTAAGTAACCACGAGCTTTAAGTGATTCCTCTAATATAACAATTCTATCGATTACGTTCACGATTATTGCAGTTAATGGCGGTAATGCCCTCATGAAGTTAAATCCTAGCTCGAAACCGCGTGCGAGAAATGTCTCATATACATACCTTATCTCATTGGATAAGGATTTAGTAATGGATGTAAATCTAGCAATGCCTTCCACCCTAAAGCATGCTTCAATATCTTCAGCATTAGAGGTTAGTGCTACGTAAATTATTGCTGAAAGCCAGGTCAATACATATAATGTATAGTTTATAGCATTGCTTAAAGGGTAAGACATTATTATGGATGCTATTGAGAGTAGGGTAATGAGTATTAAACAGTTAGCTGCTATTAAGATTAAGAACCTACGATTACCCTTAAACCATATGAGCCCTAAGTTAATAATGGAGATTAGGTAGGGGTAGGGCTTCCACGGGATGAAGAAAGTAATGAAGGATATAATGAGTAGCAATAATTTCATATAATACGAACCGCATTTAGAGCGTCTAAGTGCAGGCACTGCATAACCACCTCCTACTAATGACACCAGCACTCTCCAGGAGATCATCGTCAACTTCTCCTAAGGGTCCATGGAAAACTATAATACCTCTATCTATGAGTGTGAGAGTGTCTGGCTTGATGATTTCAGTTAGTAGTATGTTGTGGGTAGTTATCAATATCAACTTGCCCTCTCTTCTAAACATTTTCAGTAAGCTCATAACCCTATTAACACCCTCGATGTCAAGAGACATGAACGGCTCATCGATGAGTATGATGGGCTGGTCAGCTATTACAACACTTGCTATTGATACAAGCCTTGCTTCACCACCACTTAGCACAAATGGCGATTTATTAAGTAAGCCTCTTAAACCTAATATCTCTATTACTTCATCCCTACCCCTTATCCTTAAGTTCTTAACAATGAACTCAATTTCTCTCTTGACGTTTTCCTCAAAGAAACCATAATATGGGTTCTGCCATACGTACCCTACAAGACGCGCTAATTCCTTCCTACTATAACTAAAGACATTCTTACCATTAATTTTGACCATGCCCCTACTTGGTTTAATTAAGCCATCAATAACCCTTAAGAGCGTTGTCTTACCTGATCCATTTCTACCTAGTAGTACGTGCAAACCTCTATTCAAGCTTAAATTAATATTATCTAATACCTTGACACCACCTAAAATGACAGTTACCTCCTTAACCTCAATATTAGGTATACTCAACATATGCACCTAGACTACATTCTAAGACGTAATCTCCTTTCAATAACTATGGACAGCATAGTACCTAAAATCACTACTGCTATAATTTCCCCTACTAACACTGACGCTATCAGCATCAAGGGTCCGGGTATGCCTGCTATTATATGTAATATTGTATAGCCTATCAGTACAGCTATGATCAAGGATGCTGCAATAGCTGATAGAACCCTCGCTAAAATTCCTTTAAACTTCTTACTTATGACGTATATTAGTAATGAAGCTATCAGGTTGGCTATGGATCCTACAACTATGTCTGGTGGACCATACATGGAGGCTATGTTGGCTATGGCACATCCAATAGTGACCCCTAGTACAGCTTCTAAACCAAAATACTCAATTGCTGCAAGCATCAATAGCGCATCAGATATCCTTACCTGAATAGGACCATACGATATGGCATTCAATGGTGGAGTAACCGTTAACGCTACATATAGTGCTGCTATGATCATTCCCTTAACTCCTAACCTAAACTTCATGTTAGACCCTAAAGCTTAAGGTATTAATAGGTAATTAACCTTTAAAGTAGCTTAACCACCCCTATCTCTTTGGTGGTTAGATGTCATTTAGGCTGAGGTTCCCACCTAGACCTAGGAAGGAAGAAGTATACGATGTATTGATAGTTGGTGCTGGGCCTGCCGGACTAACTGCAGCACTCTATAGTGCTAGGTTCATGCTCAAGACTATAGTCATTGGTGAGGAGATAGGAGGTACTTTAACTGAAGCAGGCGAAGTAGATGACTATCCGGGCATTCCCTCAATCCAAGGACCTGACCTAGCAAAAAGATTTGAGAGTCATGTAGCTAAGTATGG
>CAZUAD010000057.1:0-8674 GCA_964618155.1 uncultured Desulfurococcaceae archaeon | reverse complement strand
CTCTTGAACTCCAGTCGTAGAGGTATAAATTTACCAAACCTCTTCACGTATTACTCCCGGTTTTCTCATTAGATTCATCTCAAATAAGGTTTAGGACATTCTTATCCCTTATTATTTGGGTTATTAACTACTCTTTGACGGCACTACGTATCCCGGGTTTTCATATGCACCAACTAATACTACGAAATGACCTTCAGGTTTGACAAGCTCTAGAACACCATTAACACGTAATTTACCCCCCTTAAACATTATATATGAGAATATACCCTCATAGCTAATGAGGTAAGTTAAGTTCTCCTTAATGTAATTTAAATTCTCACGTACACCTTGATACCTTAATATACCCTTAACACTGCTAATTAAGGCCTTGGACGGATAGAAGAGTGATTCGCAAGAACCCCCCTCAACCTCAACTAATGCTTCAATAACGCCTAATGGCTTAAAGACCTTAGATCCATACCTATAAGTCCTCTCATCAACGAATGTCATGTTTACCTCCTTACCGTTAAACCACAACCTCTTATAGGGAGGGTAAATCGCCTTAACCGTATCAAGCGGTAAACTATATATTAATGACTGACTTCTTAGGTGCTTAACTAAAATATCTTCAGGAGGTCTACTTAATCCTTTAATACTTTCCAAGTGATTTATTAAGTCGATGCATTCCTTACATCCATAAACTACCATATCTATATCTGAGTACTTGGGGTTATGGATTTTGACGAGTATAGATCCATTAATACCTAATTTACTAGTGGGTATGCCAGTATACTGCTCTATGGTTACGGCTAGATTAGCTACTTGAACCTCAAGCTGGTCTCTCGGAGATTGCAGTATCTCGTATAGCCTAGTAGTTGGTTTATAGATTGTGGAAACCCTACTTAATGGTATCTTAGGGATCTTAGCACCAAATATTGGATCTAGGCTATAGTTTTGATACTTAACTACAGCATTAACCACATTTCTAATACCATATCTTCGAACTACCCTCTCATAGCATGTAAACCCCCTACACCATATAGTCTTCGTGCTCGTTGGTACGTACTTAATGTAGGCTATGACCTCACCTGGAGGGTGTGTATTACCTACGACAACGTATATGTTACCTTCTATATCCTCTAGGTGGTCATGATCTAGAAGATCAGCCGGTTTGCTATTAATCATTAATCATCCCGCTCGTGCTTCATCATCTAAGCATTATACTTCTTAAGGGGTTAAATCCTTAAGTAGCTTTGAGGTTAAGGTGTTGAGCGAGGTATCATTTACAGTTGGTGGTGCCTTTGTAGGTGTTGATCTAGAGTTTATTGAAGGTCCTTTGACAATCACGTTAGACGTAGATAGAGGGATGATCGCAGGTATTGAGAAGGGGTTTAAGGGGCTTGACTTAAGAGGTTACGTAGCATCACCACCTCTTGCCGATATGCACGTACACCTACTAGATTACGCTATAAGCGAGGAAGGCTGGGATTTAGACATAGATTCAGTCGTGGGTGAGCCTTATGGTTTAAAGTACGTCCTACTTGAGAAGCTAGGTAATGAAGTTATTAAGTTAGCCCTAAGTAGGGTTCTAAGCCATATTAAAGCCCTTGGTATAGGCTTACTCGTTGAGTTTAGGGAGCTAGGTATTCGAGGTCTAAGTATAGATGTTAAGGCTGACTTAAACCACTACGTACTAGGCATGCCTTCAAGTCATAAACCAAGCATTAACGAAGTTACTAAGATTTTAAGGCTTAGTAACGGTATTGCTATATCATCACCTAATTACTTTAGCTATGAAGACTTAAAGATGATTTACTCATTAGCGAGACAGAGTAGATCTTATGTATTCGTCCATATAGCTGAAACCAGGGATGCAAGAGCTGAAGGTGATTTCGAGAAAGTACTTAAGACTGGGAAACCAACTGCTATAGTTCATGGTGTATGGCTTAGTAGAGACGACTTAGAACTACTTAAGCATTATGACATACCGTTAATACTATGCTTAAGATCTAATAGGTGGTTTCTAAGCGGCTATCCTAGAGTTAAGGACATATATGTCTTAGGTATCACCGTAGGTTTAGGTACTGATAATGCTGGTTGGATTAAGCCTGACTTATGGAGGGATGGTGAAGAACTCTTACTTTCTCTAAGGGCTCAAGGGGTAAATGATGCTTTATGGGTTATGAAGGCATTAACAACTAATGCATCTAGGATCTTGGGTATCGATTACTATCTAGGTGAAGGTGTTAAGGCTAACATCATGTTTCTAAGGAGGGATGTATTGAATATTGATGTGGTAAAGAATAAGCACTTAAGTTTCATTAAGCGTGGAGGTTCTGAGGCTGTAGGCGGTATTTTAATTAGTGGTAGGCCCTCACTCTGTAGGTGGGATGTTGAGGCCTTATGTAATAGTGTACGTAACGTCATCAGTAGACGGTAAGATAGCTTCACGAACTGGTGAGTCAAGGCTTAGCTGTCCCTACGATCTTAAGAGGCTCCATAGGCTTAGATCTGAATGTGATGCAGTCATGGTTGGTGCTAAGACCATTATTGTCGATGACCCCCTACTAACTGTTAGGTACGTTAAGGGTAAGAACCCCATTAGAGTGGTTATCGATGGCACGCTTAGGTCTCCATTAAATTCCAGGGTATTTAACGATAAGTCAGCTAAGACCGTAGTCTATACATCAACACTAGCACCTAGGGGTAAGGTGCTTGAACTTAAGAGGCTAGGTATTGAGGTATTCGTAATGACTGCTAAGGGGGGTGATGGGACTCTAAGGCTTAGTGATGTATTAAGGCATATGTATGAGGTCTTAGGTGTTAGGAAGCTACTTATTGAGGGTGGTGGTACTCTATTATGGCATGTATTTCGTGAGGGGCTTGTTGATGAGGTTAGGATTACGATATCACCATACATAGTCGGTGGTGAGAAAGCTGTTACCGTGGTCTCAGGTAGGGGGTTTGGGGCTAAGAGTGAGTGGGTTAGGTTGAAGCTTAAGAGTGTAAGGCTATGTGAATGCGGTAATGAGGTACATCTAATTTATGAAGTAGTTAGGGGGACTACCAGAGAAGCTCCTTATTAGACTCCTTCATAGCATCAACGAGTACCTTCATGAAGGATGCAACATTACCTAGAATGAGTATTGCGAATCCCATGACTAAGAGAATCATAGAGCCTATGCTAGCTAAGGGCTTTGAAGCATCGATACTTATGAGTAGACCAGAACCGCTCAAGTCTAGGTTTATAGATACCGATGAGAGAATCATTATGAAGCCTAGTACATTAAATACTGCAGATAGCATTAGGTATTTTAGTCCGTAAGCAAATGCTCTGCTCCACTTCACCCCCTATCACCCCCCTTTCTTAAGCTAATGTAGGTACAGCCTTTAAAGAACGGGGGTTGTATTGTGGGGTAATCCCTCAGTATTACCATTAGCTCAATTCTATGTACATAGACTGTGAAGACACTAACCTTAATTTAAAGCAAACAACTTACGTTAGGGGCTTAAGTGTCTAGAGGATTACTTCGTGAGGTTGTTGATAGGTTGATCAAGTTCTACGGCTACGACGTAAATCCCGAGGACTTCATAATAGTTAAGGCCTTAAGAGAGAGCTTCCACCCTATTGGTGCTTTAGTATCTATAGTACTATCACAGAATACATCTGATAAGAACGCCTTAAAGGCTCTAGAGAACCTTAGGAGGCGTTTCGGACCCAGACTTGAACCTGGAAAACTTCGTAGTGCCTCAATCAATGAGTTAGCTAAGCTCATTAAGCCTTCAGGTATGCAGTGGATTAAGGCTAAGACTATAGTCAACATACTTAACGCTCTAGGAAATGGTGATGCGCTCCTCAAGGAGGATCCTGAAAAGCTTAGGGAGCTACTACTCTCCATACCAGGTATTGGCTACAAGACCGCTGACGTATTCCTACTAATGGTTAGAGGATACCCAACATTCCCCATAGATACCCACATTAGGAGGGTACTCTATAGGCTAGGTATTATAGGTAAAGGTGAGGACTACGAGAGTATTAAGCGTAAGGTAATGGAACAAATACCACCAAACCTCTACGTCAATGCGCACCTAGTACTCATAAGACATGGTAGGGAGATGTGTAAGTCGAGAAAACCACAATGTAGTAAATGCCCAGTAAGGGATATATGCCCTAAAGTAGGTGTTCTAAAGGATGATGAAGGCTAGATTGGGTGATAGATGAACGAGGTTTCAGGTGCTGAAGCACTAATAAGGTTAAGTACGTATTTATGTATGATATAATTATAATAAGCTATAGGAGTTAAATTCAATGAATCCTTTCCTTTTACTTTAAATAATTCAGAGCTTAATGAAACTAAGGGATCGGATAGAATGTATATAAATTTAAAATACCTTGATATTTATTTTTGAGCTAATAGGAAATGCCTTCGGTAAATGCTTCTATCTGAGTGATTGTGGTGGTGATCTTTGAGATGGAGAGACATACCTGTGAGTGCTCGCAGGTACATAGTTTACCATACAATTATATCACCCCTTCTCATCACGTGGTACATGTTACCGGCATATATGCTCATGACTGGTTACTCCATACTTGAGATAGGGCTGCTCTTCACTGTCATAAACATTCTATCGGTTCCATTAACCTACCTTATCGGTAGGTTATTCGACAGAGTAGCAATCAGACATGGTCTTATCCTCATAGATGTATTAGATGGTGTGGAGAATATCCTCTATGGATTATCATACAGTCTTCTAGGACCGTTAATGATTTCTCTTGGCCTACTCGTGGGTAAGATCTCTAGGATCTTCTACCCTCTATACCAAGCTGCTGAGAAGCTACTCTACCCTAAGGACAAGCTCGAGGAGGTGTATGCATGGCATATGAGGCTACCTTTACTAAGTGAGGCTATAGGATTCATAGTGTTGGGCTACATTTTAGGTGTCTTGTTCTCTAAGCCAGTACATTATGCTGTAGGCTTCATAGCTATAGGAGCATCCTCCGTATTCACAGTAGCGTATTTAGCTAGGTACTTACCTAGACTTGATGCTAGGGAGAGAATAGGTGATGTGTTTACCTTTAAATTTGATAAAGAGTTTAAAGCTATACTCACCATAGAGGCATTAGAGATTCTTGCGCTATGCCTAGCACCTGAGATAGTGTTAATAAACTACATGATGATAGAGCTTAAGATGTCCTTCTTCCAGATAATGTTAGTAATAGCTCTATCAACGTTAGCATCATTACCAGCAACACACCTATCTGAACGTATTCATCCTAGGCATAGGTTTAAGGTCATATCGCTATACTTCGTGTTAAGGACTTTATGGGCCCTAATAATGTTCTTGATCCCCAACTTCTACGCAATACTAGCAGCTAATATCATGGCCGAGTTCGGGAATACACTATCATTACCCTTTTATAGATCGTGGCTATTCAGTAAAGTACCAAGCGACAAGGCAAGTAGTATATTAGCTGGAATATCAAGTTTTGAGAGAATAATAGGACTAATAGCACCCTTTATAGCAGGGTTACTAGCATCACTATACCCAACACTACCGTACTTTACGAGCCTAATATTATTCCTAGCTACAATCCCAATCCTCATATCACTAGAAAAGAAATAATGAGGGTAAAATTGACCAATTACGGGCAAAGACTTGATGGAGAAAAGGTAATTGGAGAGCTAAGAGAGCTGTATGGGATGATACTAAATGAGGAGCTACCACTAATTAGGGAGGAAGATTCAAAGAATCTACGAGTGGAGTTGCTAAAGCTCACCAGCAAGTTTAAGGAACTCTCTAATTAACTCAGTAACCTTTTTACCCTTGTCGGTAAGCTTAACTAGTCTTGGGTATGGCGGTTTATCACTAATTCTCTCCTCAATGAAGCCAACTTCCTTGAGTATTTCAACAGCCTATAGCTATAGTTTCATACTTCATTCTAGTATCTCAGGATACAGAACGGTAACGTGTCTATACAAAACCTGTTTCCATATTTTCCCAGGATTTTCTTATCCTTTATGTTAGATAATGTTAGATACCTATCCGTAGTCCAGACTGAGGCGGATCTGTATTCATTAGTACTAGTCCAGATAGGAGACCGGTATTGAGTAGAGTCAAGGTAACTTTTATGCCTTAACCTTTAACATAAGGGTCGAACCTTAACTCAGTAAGTTCCCTCAATACTTTAAGGTACATCCTTTCAACATACGTTATAACTTCTTCAGGTCTATGCGCCATAGACTCACTTAGTTCAGTTTATTATAATTTAAAATTAAGAGAGATACTCAGCTATTCAGTGATGCAATAAAGACGTTAGAGATAAGGGAGCGTAATAGCTCTCCTCTACATTAGTATTCGGTAAAAACATTTTAACAAGGAATGAAAAGTCCTAGCTGCAAGAAGTTATATATGTCTTGTAGAATTAATACTTATTCGTCTGAATGAAGTCCTCAACCACCAGGGGTTATCCCTAGTAGAGGAGGTTAGGGTATGTAGGGATTGGTTAACTAGAAATGTGTAGTAAGAGAGAATGCTTGGGAATGTTGAATCATTTTTGAATGGCACTGTATTCTATGTATTTAGCTACTAGATTGCTTAGCTCCCTCCCTCGTAGGATCTCAATGAGTTTTAGTCCAAGATCTATTGACGCTGAAATCCCTGCTGCTGTAATTACGTTACCTTCCACGACAACTCTCTGCTTGACAGGTATAGCTCCAAGTTCTCGGAGCATATTCATTCTTAAGTGGTGTGTTGTAGCTTTCCTATCCCTCAATATCCCTGCCTTAGCTAGGATTAGAGAGCCTGTACATACTGATGCAATTAGTCTTCCCTGACCATGAAACCCTCTTATAGCATTAAGGAGTTGCTCATCATTTAAGGCCTTCTTAACAAAGTCCTTACCACCAGGAACTACAAGGACATCACATTCACTAAAATCCTTTGTAACCCTATGAGGAACTACTACAAGACCATTTCTACACTTAACTACATTCCTCCTATGGAAAGTAACTACTTCAACATCTATGGAGTAATTGGAAACCTTACGAACATCCGCGAGAACCTCATAGACACCAACAAAATCAAGCTCCTCAACACCATCATCAACAAGTATACAAACCCTAACCATCACCTAATCACATAGAGACATAACTAAAGGAGCATTAAAGCCTTTACCTATTTAATATCTTGGCTAGAGATTACCTTACATACATGCCATATCCTCGTTGTCACCTAAGCTCTTAAGCCCTCCTATCCTCAGGCTAATGAAAGCGTTAAAGTAAGTTTATGACTACTTAGGTAAGGGGCTCCACGTTTACTGAAATGATTGTGGGTGGTGTATTTTCTAATGAGGGTCTCAAGACTTGGAGTTCTTAGCATGTATTATGGCTTGGAGGTATTGGTGGGTTGTAGTTTCTTTGGTTGTTTGATACTTAGGGTTGTGTGGTCTTGGTTTCTTATTGGGTGTATATATTGATTAGTTCTTAAGGTTTAGTTATCTTGGTGTGTGTTCTGGTTAGGGTTGGTAGGGTTAGGGCTAGGAAGGTTAGGGTGGGTAGGATTAGGGGTTTCGTAGGTGGTTTTCGTGGCGGTAAGGGTGAGGTTAAGGGTTGAGAGAGGATAGGTTCTGTGATGTGGTGGCATTAGTTGGTAGGGTTATGAGGATGATAGCCTCCAGCTAATGATACCTACGTTACTAGCTAGGGAACTAGGTCTATGGCCACTACCTCCAGCAGCCCGTGAGAAGGTATTCGATATTGCTGGCGGCCCTCTAAGGGTTTGGGTTATTAGGGGTGCAGCCAAGGTTCAGGTACTAGCTGAAGACTCAACATCCAAGATTGTCACCGTCGACCTAGTCATATCACCACTAGCTGATGAACCACTAATAAGCGATATACTAGCTAGTGAACTAGAGCTAGTTCTAGAAGACATAGGTAGAGGCCTATGGAGATTTAGATGGGATCCAGAAGGGAGGGTGAGGAGGAGTGCTAGGCGGGAGGTCGTGCCTCTAACTACTTAATCTCACCCTTAACCCACTTCATGAATAGCTCCTCAGCCTTCTCCTCAGCCTCCTTAAGCTCCTCATCCCTGAAGTATATTCCTAACTTCTCAAAGAGGTCGTCAGTTAAGAACTTCCACGTAATATCCTCTAACCTTAATTCACCATCCTCGCTAACGCCTACAAAACGCTTAACAGTACCTGCTTCTAGATCTACGATGTAGGGACCATCCTCAGAGACCATGTCCCCACTAACTATGTAGAACTGCCATGGATCACGCCACCGCCACCTCAAGTATAGCGTATACAGCCTACCCCCACACCTAATCCTACGATAGCATTGACTAGGAACCCAAATTAGATCCTCAATCCAGTCTTCATCAACCCATACACACTCCATCAAGGTAACCACAAACAAACACATTAAATACCTAATAAACGTTACAAAACCAACCCAATCCTCAATAATACAAAATCTGTTAAGTAGGTATTACTTTATGTCTTAGCACCATCGGAACATTCCTTAAAACACAAAATAACCATGTATGGATAACTACTTTTTATCTCCTCATCGCATGGTTAATCACTCATCCGAATCTTCAAGGTGGGGTTCCATCAGAGACCCCATTTTGTATAGTGGAAAATTCGGATGGTTTATTACGATTTAGCAAATAATACAAAATTTAATTAAGTGAT
>CAZUAD010000056.1:0-9083 GCA_964618155.1 uncultured Desulfurococcaceae archaeon | reverse complement strand
GCTTTAGTTATGGCAATAGAGAAGTTCATACCAACACCTGAAAGGGATTTAACAGCCTCTCCTCTTATGTTTATTGTACGTTCCTTTGATGTCAATAAACCGGGAACACCTCCCGATAAACTCGTAGGAGGTGTTGTTGGTGGTTCACTACTTAAGGGTACCTTAAGGGTCGGTGATGAGATTGAGATAAAGCCTGGTGTAAGGGTCATTAAGGGTAAGGTTGGCGAAACTTATGAGCCATTAATAACAAAAGTTACGAGTATAAGGTTTGGTGCTCGAGAGTTTAAGGAGGCTAAGCCCGGGGGCTTAGTAGCTATAGGAACAGAACTCGATCCGGCAATAACTAAGGCCGATAGATTGGTAGGCAACGTATTAGGAAAGGTAGGTACACTACCTGATCCTGCATACCAACTTACAATAGAGTATAACCTTATGGAGAGAGTCATAGGCACCAAGGAGTTATTGAAGGTTAGGCCCTTAATGAGGGGCGAAAGAATAATGATAACTGCAGGTTCAGCTGTAACCTTAGGTAACATAATAAAATTAGGTAGGGATGTGTTTGAGGTTAAACTTAGGAAGCCCATAGTAGCTTGGGAGGGTATGAGGATAGCTATTAGTAGACAAGTTCTAGGGAGATGGAGATTAGTAGGTTGGGGCCTAATAAAGGAGTTTTCATAACGATGAGGAAAACCTCTTGTAAGGTACTCCTTGACACAAGTACCCTAATGCTCATCTACGACGGTGTTGACCCAATAGAGCTTATAGATGACGCTATAGAAGCTAAATGCGAATATCTAGTCCCTGAACCAGTTATTGATGAATTAATAAGGCTGTCAACACAGGGCATCGGGTTTAAATCTAAGGCAGCTAGATTGGCATTAAAATACTTAAGCGGTAAAGTAAGCGTAATATCGCTTAAAGGTAAGAAATTTAAGACAGCTGATGACTTCATAAAGGAGTATGTAAAGCTTAACCCCGATGTAATAGTAGCTACATTAGATGAAGACCTTAAGAACTATCTCAAGAAATTAGGAATAAGGATAATTACTTGGTGGTTTAGTAAGAGGAAGTTCATCGAGATATAATCATAAACTACTTTAAGATCATTCTATAATTTAAACCCCAATTATTAATGCTTAAAATATGTTTTAAGAAACAGTTAGGATAGTGGCAAGGAGGGGGTAGGATGTTTAGGTTAGTAGAGATTGAGGATGTCGTAAGAGTTTCTCCAGATAGGTTTGGGGAGGATTTACGTAGGATAGCTTACGACTGGTTAAGAAGTAAGTATGTTGGACGAGTAGATCCATTAATGGGGCTCGTTATTGCTGTAGCTGATGTCGAGGTTAATCCTGAGGGAATTATAATTCCTGGCGATGGAGCCACTTACCATGAGACAAAAGCAAAGTTAATAACCTTCTACCCTGTAACTAATGAAGTTGTTGAGGGTGAAGTGGTTGATGTGAAGAGAATAGGTATATTCGTTAACATAGGTCCCATAGACGCCTTTGTTCACATATCCCAAATAGCTGATGATAAAATGGTTTATGATGAGGTAAGGGGTGTTTTAACAGGTGAGGAAACTAAGATAAGTATAGGTAAAGGAGACGTAGTTAGGGGTAGAATAGTTAATGCTGCGTTAGCCCCACCAGCCTCGATAAGAGTTGGTATGACCTTAAGACAGCCAGCTCTAGGTAAGGTTTCTAGGTAGTGGTGATATTAATGCCTGTTAGAAGAGCTAGGATTAAGCCGTTTAAAGCGTGCATGAAGTGTAAGTTTCTAGTACCTCACGAAGTTAATAAGTGCCCTAACTGTGGCTCTGAAACATTTACTGAGGATTGGTCTGGAATGGTTGTAATAGTTGATGTAGATAAGTCTGAGATAGCTAAAATGCTTAATATAAAAGTCCCAGGTAGGTACGCTATAAAGCTAGGAGTTTAAGGTTATAAGTTCCCTGCACTAACCTATGGGGGATTAGTATGGGTGAGGTTGAGGTAGCTAAGGTAAAGGCTTTAAAGAGTATGAGCCTACCTGATGGTAGTATGCTACACGTAGTTAGGGAGAGGGATAATAAGTTAATTAAAAGACTTGAGGTAGAAGCAATAGTTGTTCACATAGGTAAGGGTACACCATCTCGAAGCACAATAGTTGAAGCTCTTTCCCAACTATACGGTAAGGATAAGGAGCTTATAGTGGTTAAGTCAATAATGAGTGAGTATGGTGTTGGGATCTCCAAGGTGAAAGCTCGAATATATGAATCCGTTGAAAGGTTAAAAGCATTTGAACCTGAGTATTTACTTAAGAGGCATGGGAGGTGAAGCCGTGGCCGAGCGCCATAAGCTTTACGAATATGACTATAAAACTGGGAAGATAAGATTAAAGAATAAGATATGCCCTAAATGTGGTAGAGTAATGGCATTTCACAAATATCCCGTACCTCGGTGGCACTGTGGTTACTGTAGCTATGTTGAGTACGTTAAGTAGAACTTTAAGGTTTAACCATGAAGGTTTTAGGGATAGAGTCTACAGCTCATACATTTGGGGTAGGTATCGTTCAGGATTCTGAACCCTACATACTCGCCGATTCACGCGCTAATTATGTTCCAGAGAAGGGGGGTATTCACCCTAGGGAGGCAGCTATATTCTTCACTAATAAAGCACATGAAGTTATTGCTAACGCCTTAAGGAATGCAGGCCTAGGACTTAATGAAATAGATGCTATTGCTGTAGCCTTGGGACCAGGTCTAGGACCATGTTTAAGGGTGGGTGCAACATTAGCTAGAGCACTATCATTATACTTTAAGAAGCCCTTAATCCCGGTAAATCACGCAGTAGCTCATATAGAGATAGGAAAGTTAGTTACAGGTGCTAAGGATCCATTGGTTGTATACCTCTCTGGAGGGAATACGTTAATTGCCGCCTTAATTGAAGGACGTTATAGGGTATTCGGCGAGACCCTGGACATAGCCTTGGGCAACTTCATGGATACCTTCGTAAGAGAGGTAGGTTTAGCACCACCGTATATTGTTAATAAGCTTCACCAACTCGACATATGCGCTGAGAAGGGTAGTAAGTTCCTCAACCTACCCTATGTAGTTAAGGGGCAAGACGTATCCTTTTCAGGATTACTTACAGCGGCTCTTAAGCTATTTAGGGAAGGTAAAGCATCCCTCGAAGATATCTGTTACACTGTTAGGGAGATAGCATATTCAGCAATAATTGAGGTAGCTGAACGTGGATTAGCACATACACGTAAAAGCGAAGTCCTAGTTGTTGGTGGCGTTGCTGCAAGTCCTTATCTAAGGGAGAAGTTTGAGGTAATGACTAGATTAAGAGGTGTAAAACTCTCCATAGTTCCACCTAAATACGCTGTAGATAACGGTGTTATGATAGCTTGGACAGGACTCTTAAACTATAAACACGGCGTTACGATAGAACCTGAAAAAGCATTCATAAAGCAGAGGTGGAGACTTGATCAAGTTGACATACCCTGGGGTAGGTAAGGTAATCTACCTAGGTGCAGAAGCAGCGATAATCTTAGGTGAACTTTGGGGACTTAAGGTAATATACAAAATTAGAATCCCTAAACCTTACAGAGATGAGGCTCTTGACAAGCAGATAAGAAGCTTACGTACTAAAAATGAATCAAAAATTATGATATTAGCACATAGACTTGGAGTCAACGTTCCTTCAATCCTATTCGTTGATTTAGATAATGCGTTGATCGTGATGGAGTATATTGAAGGTCCCTTATTAAGAGACTATCTAAATAAGCTGGATGTTAAGCTATCCTGTAAAATTATTGGTGATGTAGGAATGTACGCAGGGATTCTCCATAAGAATGGTATAATTCACGGAGACTTAACGACATCAAATATGGTGCTATCGGTAAGGGAGGGTAAGGTCTATATAATAGATTTTGGTCTAGCTAAGATCAGTAAATCAATTGAAGATATAGGTGTCGATGTTCATCTATTCCTAAGATCTCTTGAAAGTGTGCATTTTAATGTTAAGGATAAATTATTTAAGTGCTTTATCGATGGCTATGAGCAGATCCTTGGAAGGGACTACGTTAATGAGGTTTTAAAGAAGGTTGAGGAAATAAGGCTACGTGGTAGATACGTAGAAGAAAGAAAATTAAGGAAGATAGAGTACGAACTTTAACAAAGTAGGTGATTATAAATGTTAAAGAGGATAAACATAGTGACCACAAATGAAGGTAAGGCGAGAGAATTTACTGAGTTAGGTAAGACTTTCAACGTAGATGTAAATATAGTAAGGCTTCCTAAGATAGAAATCCAAAGTAATACATTGGAGAGTGTAGCGCTCACATCGGCCGTAATCGCATCATTACAACTAAGTATGGACGTTGTAGTAGAGGATGCAGGTCTTTTCATAAGAGCTCTTAATTGGTTTCCAGGAGTTTATAGTAGCTTTGTATATAAGACTATAGGTGTTAAAGGAATTTTAAAGCTCATGGAGGGTATTAAGGATAGATATGCATACTTTAAGTCTGTAATAGCTTTTGCCGACATTAGAAGAGGCATTATTAAGCTATTTACAGGGGTAACAGAAGGTAGTATATCGTATGAGGCAAGAGGAAGCCAAGGTTTCGGGTTTGACCCTATATTCATACCTAGAGGTTCGGGTAAGACCTATGCTGAGATGACAGTTAATGAAAAGAATGCGTGGTCCCATAGATCTAAGGCATTTAAAGAATTAGTACGCTGGCTAACAACAACTTTTTAAGAGTTAGAAGGATAAGTCCTACAATGGTAGGGAGGTATGAATAGAGGTAAAGAAAAAGGTCAGTCACACTCAACGAGGCCGCCGGTTAGTGTTGCTCCTAAGTGGATTACAGATCAGTATACACCTGAGGAAATTGAAATGCTTATCGTGGAATTGGCAAAGAAAGGTTATCCTCCATCAATGATAGGCATCATATTGAGAGATCAGTATGGCATTCCACTAGTTAAATCGGTTCTTGGTGTAAAGCTTCATAAAGTACTTGAGAAATACGGCATAAAGCCTGTAATACCTGAGGATCTCTATAACCTAATAAAGAGAGCCGTAAATTTGAGAAGACACTTAGAGGAGCATCCTAAAGATACACATAGTAAGAGGGGGTTAATAGAGATAGAATCTAAAATACATAGACTTGTTAAGTATTACAAGAGAGTTGGGAAGCTTCCTCCTGATTGGAAGTACGACCCTGAAGCTGCAAGAATATTGGTTTCACAACCTCTGCTTAAGATACCTAAGGAATTACTTTCTTAGGTTTCCCCCAAAATTTAAAATCATTGAATGTAATCTCCTTTACGTTAAATACCTAAAGGCTAAGTTAATATAATAATTAGGCGACGGTAGTGGTACTGAATGTAAGAGGTAGTGGTGAGAACGCTCATGGAATGCTTAGAAGGCTTATAGAAGACATAATAAGAAGTAAGGAGTCTTTCACCTTAATTCCCTCATACGATGTAGAATCCATTATTACGGCAGGAATAGTAGCTAGGGCATTTAGAAGTTTAGACGTTAATTTTGTGATAGCTGGTGAAGAACTTAAGGATAGATTTAAGGAGAGGGTTATAGGTATTAATATAAGTCTTACCTGTAAGAAATGCGTACAAGTTAATGAATCACCAAGGGAAAGTGTTGAAAGAACTAAGGAAACCACCATCATAAGACTTAAGGTTATATCTGATGCCTTTAGAAGAATTTTAAGTGAATACGTTATTATCCCTAGGGAGATAAGATACCTCATACTTTCATCTATATTGAGTAAATACACACCTAGAGCTTTAACGACGAAAATAGCTAATGAACATGCTAAGATAATCGATGAAGCATTAAAGGAGGAATTAATAGTGGTTATACCAGGTCCTCAACTAATGGGTTGGGGTATTACCCATGTAACTAACTCACTTAAGTATAGTATAGACATAATTATTCCTAAATACTTCCTAAGTGATATACGAGTACTCGATGTAAAGTTAAGTAATGAAGAATTAGTTGCTCTTACAGGCTTGAGTACTGATGCTCTTATGGGAAATAACTATGTAATTAAGGATAACTGGGTAGTTAGGGACTTAATGCACCTAGCCTACATATTAATACATGCTATTGATACGTTAGGGGTTAATGCTTCGATCTTAGCAGTAAATCCTGCTAGAATAACGTGGATAGCTCAAGAGTTCATGAACTCATTAGTATATGTTAAGAAAGTTTTAGATCTAATAATGAATAAACAATATGAAAGGGTAGGTAAAGTTATTAGAGTTCATTTAGTAAACATCCCCATATCCAAGATCTCCCTATCAGTTTTATCTAAGATAGTACGTGGATTGAGAATATTGAGTAGGGATGAATTACTAGCACTTATGACGAATAGCTATACCTACGTTTCATTACAAGAAATTAAACCCGAATTAAGGTCTTTAATCATATCCAAAGCCGCTAAAATCTTAGGAGGATACGTAGCACTCAAGGAGGAGGAATTCTTAGAGCTTGGAAGTAAATTGTGAAAGGTAATTATAATGAAGGTTAGAGCAAGTTTAGCAGTAAGGGTGTTTAATGAAGCATTATGTAAGGCTATGTCCGTAGCATTACTACCTGATGATAAAAATCCTCCTAAGGGATTTAGGCTAGAAAGCTCTTGTATTAAATCAACATTCGTTTACAACATTACGGGAGAGAGTGATAATCCGCTTTTAACCTTACTTTCAGTAATAGATGAAGTAAGTAGGCTCTTAGAGGTTATTGAAAGATCTGTAAAAAGTTCTGATGTAAGTCTTAAGGAAAGGTACTAATTCTTATAAGCCCCTACACCCACTATGTGTAGGCTCTGAGTATGTCTAAGGCCGTAATAAAGGATAAGTGGAAGCTAAAGAAGTGGTTTACGGTCCTAGCTCCAAGCATGTTTGGTAGTGTACCAATAGGAACAACACCTGCTGATAAGGAGTGGAAACTCTTAGGCAGGGTTTTTGAGGTTACACTTTTTGACCTGACAGGAGACTTTAGTCAACACCATATACATCTCTACTTCCAAGTATACGACGTGAAAGACAATACCGCTTACACGAGGTTTAAGGGTCACGAATTAGCTAGAGATTATATAAAGTCGATAATTAGGAGAAAGTCAAGTAAAATTCAAGCTATAGTCAATGTGACAACTAAGGATGGATACGGTTTAAGGGTTACAGGTATCGTATTAACAACCTTTAGGTGTAAGACTAGTCAGAAGAAAGCTATTAGGAAGATAATGATGAGAATACTCACTGAGAGAGCTTCAAACATGACATTAGAGGAGTACGTCAAGGCAATGATATTCGGAAAGTTAGCTTTAGAGATTATGGAGCAAGCTAAAAAGATTTACCCCATAAGAAAGGTGGAAATTTATAAATCAAAGCTATTGACAATACCAACACCTGAAGGCCCTAAACCAGCGGTTATAGTGCCTCAACCACCAAGATAAAGTTCATGAGCTTAACTAACCTATCATATTTAATCTGGAACTTCCTTATTAAAGGCTCATGAAGATTAATTACATGAAGTTTTAATGCGTTAAGGTTAAGATAGTTATTGGAGATAATATGGTTGAAGTAGCTGATGCAGTAATACTTGCTGCCGGCTATGGTAAGGGACTTGAACCTCTAACCTACACAAAACATAAGGTACTAATGCCTATACTTAATAAGACGTTATTGTATCATCACCTTGAAATACTACGTAAGCTAAACGTTAAGAGAGTAATATTAGTCGTAAGCTACCTAAAAGACCAGGTAATTAAGTACTTAAGAAGTTTAGAGAAGGAAATTCCTAAAAGACCAGTTGATGTCTTAGTAGTAGATGAGGGTAAACCTTTAGGAACAGCACACGCTCTATTGAAAGGTTATGAGTATGTTAGAAGCAAGGAGTTTCTCGTAATATATGGCGATGTTTATATTGAACTAGAAGACATTAGGAGTATATTTGATGTTAAGGGTAATGTCATAACCACTTATAGAGTTAGTGATGATCCAAGGAAGTATGGTGTAGTAATCATGGATAATGGTAATGTTAAGAGAATCGTAGAAAAACCTAAGGAGATAATATCACGTAACGTTAATGCAGGAGTTTACAAGTTAACCTCAGATTTCATTAAATATGTTGAAAAAGTCAAGTTAAGTGAAAGAGGTGAGTATGAGCTAACTGACGCTATAAACATGGCCATAGAGGAGGGTTTAATAATTAAGTCATTAAGTTTAAACTACTGGTTAGATGTGGGTAGGCCTTGGAAGTTATTAGAATTAAATAGGTACTTACTTCATAAAGTAAAAGAATCTTCAATAAAAGGTAAGGTAGAATCAGGTGCTATCCTAAAGGGTACTGTTATACTTAGTGAAGGAAGTGAGGTACTTTCTGGTTCATATATCGTAGGACCTGTGTTCATAGATACAAATGTAGTGATAGGCCCTAATGCATACATAAGACCTTATACCGTAATACTTAGCGGAGCTAAGATAGGTTTTAACGTTGAGGTTAAGGAGAGTATAGTTATGGAAGATACGCATATATCGCATCAAGCGTATGTAGGTGATTCAATAGTTGGTGAGCAATGTAATCTAGGTGCTGGCACCATCCTAGCTAATTTAAGGTTTGATGAAGCTTCGGTTAAGGTAACTGTAAAAGGTGTTAGAGAGGATAGTGGTAGGAAGAAGTTAGGTGCTATAGTGGGGGGATTCGTTAAGACAGGTGTAAACGTTTCTATATGTCCTGGTGTTAAGGTAGGTTCATACTCTTGGATATATCCAGGAGTCACTATATGTAGGGATGTTCCACCATGTACTATAGTTAAGAGTGATGGGAGCTTATCAGAATTAAGAGGATGCCCCGTTAAGGGTTACGATTAACGTTTAGCCATAGCTGATACGATCTTAATTATATCACCATCTCTTAACTCATAATTAGAGCCTACCCTCCTATCCCCCTTAGCCAGTATGGCATAAAGAAAACCTTTACCTAATTCTGTATGTATCATGTAGACAAGCACTAAAGCTGTTATAACACTCTTAACTAAGTATGCAGCAGGTAACACATTTCCGCTATGG
>CAZUAD010000055.1:0-9242 GCA_964618155.1 uncultured Desulfurococcaceae archaeon | reverse complement strand
AATCCACTCCTTAACAGCTGGCGACATACCGCTAGGTACGTAAACCTTAACCTCAGGCTTAACGCTAGCTATGTAGGGTAAACCTCCAACGTGATCTCCGTGCTCATGCGATATGACCACGAAGTCTATATCCTTAGGGTCAATACCTAATACTGCTAAGTTATGCTTAAGCACCTCAGGATTAGGTCCTGAATCAAATAGTATAGTTGTATTATCAGCTTTAACAATCATAGCAATACCCCAAGCAGTCCTTAACGATGGATTCTCAGGGTTAGGGTAGTTATCTACAATTACGGTTAAACTACAAGACCTAACTGAGGATATGTTTACGGAGTTCCCCCTGGCTAGAGGGTACACTAAATCGGAGGTCTTATTCATGCTTATGGTTGTAGCCGTGTAGGTTAGTGAGTAAGCTATTACGGATATGATAATTAAAGCCAAAATTAGAAACTTCCTACTCAATACCCGATATACCTCCAAAACCTACGTTGTTACCAACCTTAACTGTCTTAAAGCATCAATAACCCTAATACCCGGCATTACGTTATAGACCCTAACACCTGCTTGACCTAATACAGCACTTGCATGCGGTCCTAGACTTGGTGCTAGGACAACCTTAACGCCTGAGTCTATGAGCCACTTAGCTATTATAGCACCAACACCCCTACCAGCACTAACTCCAGGATTGCCTACTGACTGAACATTAACCACCTTACCACCTAATATATCGACTAGCGTAATGTAGGGTGCTCTAGCAAATGCCTGACTTACTGTCGAGTTAAGACCTATGCCCTCATTAGTCGGTACGGCGACCCTCAAAGCATTAGGATACTTCATAGGTATGGGTTGAGGTGGTGTGAAAACACCTTCACCAGCACCCCAACCCCTCCTGCCCATACCACGACCATAACCACGTCCCTGACCCCTACCCCATCCACCACCATAACCCCAACCATACATTTCGTATCACTGTTAATTATTAGGTCTACCTAACTATTAAGTCTTGCCATACCCAAGTGGAGACCTGATACACTTTCAAAAATTTAAAACATTATCACATAATCGATATTATCAAGGAGGTAATGAATCGAGAAGGTAAGGGGATGGAATGATGATTAAGTATTCATTAGCTTTTATTTTTTATAAGGTGAGGTAGTGTTATTGAGGTAGTTCATTAAGTTGTTGAGGTCTAGGCCATCAGAACTTAAATAGCTTAACTACATAACTTTACATGAGCGTTTAGGAAGTTATATACTGATGAAACCGGCAGGAACTGAGGTATGATGAGTTATCCACCCCGAAGCTGAAGGGTTAAGTTTTAAAGGCTTAAATGGTTAGACTTAATGTGCTAGGTGGTTCTGGTGATTAGCTTTACCAGGTGTAATTATGTCTGTACATGCACATGAGAGAGGTAAGACTGAGGAGAAGGTTATTAAGGGTTTAGTTAGGTATGGTAGGACTCTCGTCCTCATTGTTGAGGCAATAATTATAGCGTCAGTATCAGCACTCATAGCACTAACGACTTACTACCTAGCTAGGGATATGATGGTTGCTTATAGAGCTGGTAGTGTTGCTGAGCTCCAACTAATAATGAATGATATATTCCTACTCATAGTCTACGTAGAGCTTGTTAGGAGTATCATAGTGGCTTATAGGAGACCCGAGATGTACTTAGTAAGTATTGCTGAGGTAGGATTCGTAATAACCGTTAGAGAGGTGTTAGCCTCAGTAATAGCTAAGACAACATTAGACTTAGTACTAGCATCAATAGCAAGCGCTGTATTCGCCGTCGTTCTTTGGATATTGTATAGGAAGGTATTACCACATAGGAGGGAAAGTAAGAGAGAGGAGAGGGGCGGTTAGGTAATTAGGTCTCTAAGGTTTAAGTTAACCTCTAACTGCGTGCTTACCAATAATACTTTTGAATACTATCCTTAAGATGCCTAAGTAATCCTTAATCGTAAATATCCCTAACTTATGAACTATAAATATAACGAGTGGTAAAGCTATGGGTGCTAGGACATACTCGTTAATACCTAAGGTTATCTGGCTTAGGGTTATAGCTACTTGAATTAACCACATGATGACCACGTCCTTAAACACGTTACGAACCTCATTTATGACCAGGGGTAGTGGTGTAAGTACTGATGCTAAGAAGGCTATTGAGGCACCTAGTATGCCGTGTGCTTTACTTAATAGGATTAGCAAAGCAGTAAGTACTAAGAGTCTTGAGATACCTATTAACGCTATCCTACCGATTCTATACTCCTTATTAAGCTTCATTATCGTAGCAGTAAGTACTGCTAAAGGCATTACTGATAGCAGCATGATCTTAAGCGCTAAAGAACCAGGAGTTAGACCGGGATTTATAAAGTTTAGTATGATTGTTGATGCAGTTCCTATACCAACGACTATAGGTAATACTAATGCAGTACCAACCCTTAAACCTTCAGCATAGGGGTTAGCACTCCTCCTAATACCTATAGGCAATGCAGCACTAAGTATTGAGACTGGTATAGCTGATGATGCTAATGTTATCATAAGGACTATGTAGAGAATACCTGTAGAGAGAGGAACACCTATTAGATAAGCGAAGAGGTAAACACTAAGCATAGTTAGAAGTTGCGTTGAGAACACGAATGGATAGTTAGATGCATTGAGCTTAGCAATAGACTTAATTACATCAAGATACACCTTAAACTCAATGTCACTTCTACATAATAATACTATGAGGGTTGTTGAAGCAATTAACGCTGAGAGCGGGTAACTTAGGTAGCCTAGTAATGGTGCTAATACCTTAAACCCTAAAATACCTAAGCCAATACCTAAGCATAACTTAACCATTGATGCTGTAAGTGTGGTTAATGCATATGATCTAAACATCTCTAAACCCATAAGGACTGCAGCTGACGCTATGAAAAGTACGCTAATTAGTGCATAAACAGCTGTTGAAGCTATAAATATGGCACTAACTTTTAGAGCGCTAATTAAGGGTAGGGAGATTAGCGCTGCAGTAAGACCTAACGTTAGAGCATATGCCATGACTGTTATGTAGGCTTTAGCACCACGTGATGCGATCTCCCTCATAATAGCGATATTTAGACCTGCACTAATGACTCCTGTAGCGATACCTGCTGAGCTTACTACCATAGATACCATGCCTATAGCTTCAACACCAACAACATTGCTTAGTATTAACCAAAAGAGAAGTCCAGCAAGTGATGTAGCTAAGGAGCCAATGAATACCCATGTACCTCCCTTAATCGACTCCTCAACATCAGACCTCAACAACCCAGAGACCTTCTACATATGTAGAGTCGTAAATATAAAAGCATTAAGTTGACAGCACACAATTTTAACCTTAGTTAGGACTCAGTGAATGAAGTGCTCAATAGCCCACTTATACGCAGGTATTTGCCAGGCCCATTCCTCACCAATCCCAAGTTCTACATCCCTCTTAGGGGGTTCACCTATGGTTAATACCCTCCTAACTTCGATCATTAAACCATACTCCTCCAACTTTCTAGCTATCTCCCAATTACTATCGGGATCCTTCGCTACATCAAGAAGTGAGGTCTTAGGAATGAGTCGTGCTATAGGGCGAATCTTATCCTCAAAGATCTTTCTAATCCATAGGCCTACATCCCAATTAAATTGAGATAACTCTATGAGTGCTCTAGGATTACCTCCAGTATACCTCCATAGAGTATCAAGATCTATGTCTACGGGAGGGTTAAGCTCGTTAACTAACTCCGTGAAGCCGTCCTTAGGTAGGTTCCACATCATGTATATCTGTACGTATGTATGTCTAGAAAGCTCACGTTTAGATAATCCTTCTGAGGTAGTTAATATTATTGCGACATTACCTACATTAAAGTTTTCATGTAGGTAATTAATCCATTCATAAAGTGATTTAGTATACCTACTAACGTTATCTAATCCTATAGCACGGTAAACATCATCAACGATAATTAGTACATTCCTCCCGCTTAATGCAATCCTTCGACTAAGTTTAGATACTATGTTCATAACTGCCTTGGCGAGGGTAGCTCCTATAGGTAACGATATGAGACCTTCTACTAATTCAAAAATTTCCTTATGTGACGTCAGGAGAGCTCTCTCAATACTAAACTCTTCAAGTGCATCAACGTATATAACTAATGAGTTAATGATGTTTAAAACCTTCTTAGCGAGGTAGCGAAGAAGTGCTGTCTTACCACAACCTTCAGGACCATAGATTGCTATAGGAAATGCCGTACCTTTACGTACTATATTTAGAAGTTGCTTAACTTCATAAGCTCTATTAACAAAGCGAATCCATTTATTTAATCCCTCAATAAATATCCTATACTCATTGTTCAATGAATTCCTACACCTACACTATAAACGTGCTTAGCGGTCTTAAGCATTAACTTCGAACATCGTCACTAGTAGGTTTCATTAAGGTCTTAGTAAGTATAGTTTGTGATGGAGTTATTAACTGTTAAGAAGTATGTGCTAGGACCTTTAGAAACTAACTCATACTTGGTAATAGGACCTAAGGGTAATGCATTACTTGTAGATGCACCTCCAGGTGCTTTAACTATAGCTCTATATTTAGTAGACAGGAATATAGTTAATCTAACTCACATACTAATAACTCACGCACACTTCGATCACGTAGCTGATGCTGAGCCCATTAAGGAGGCTAGTGGTGCTAAGCTCGTTATGGGTAGAGATGACATGTTAATCCTTAGTGAATCAGAGAGATGGGCTCGTGCATACGGTATTAGATGGTTTAGACCCGATCCTGACATACTATTGGTTGAGGATACAGTACTCGACCTAGGCTGGATTAAGGTTAATGCATACCATACCCCGGGTCATAGTCCAGGATCCACTTGCTACTACATTGATGACCTAAAGATACTGTTCTCAGGTGATGTAATATTTAAGGGAAGCGTTGGTAGGACCGATCTTATTGGTGGATCAACGAAGGATATGATACGTACCTTAAGGAAGTTAATATTACTACTACCGAGGGATACCCGTATAGCTCCAGGTCATGGACCTGAAACTACGCTTAATGATGAGCTTAAGTTCAATCCTTACCTAAAGGTCATAGTCGATAAGTTTAAGCTAACCCCAAAGTAAATCTTTAGACCCCCAAAGTAAATCCCGTAGTAGGGTATGGGTGCGGTGAAGAGAGGGCTTAGATGTGCTGTAATTATTTCATTGATAGTTATATTAATTACCTCAATACAGCCCCTAACATTAATCGAAGTAGGGTCCATTAGTGAGTATAGTGCCTCAAGGTTTGTTAAGCTTAAGGTGCCTGCTGTATACATTGATGAGAAAGGTGTCATGCATGGTGCATCAACAGAGTTTCTAGTAGGTATTGCATGGCCTGGTGAAGGTACGGTATACTTCTCAGCAGAACCTTTAACTCAGATAGATATGCAGGCAGCAAGTAGGGTTGCAGCGATAATTGCGAGCATATATGCGGGAACGAGCCTGGACTACTACGACTTCTTCGTTAGGGTTAAGTCAAGGTCCGAAATAGTAGGTGGACCAAGTGCTAGTGCGATAACTGCTACAGCATTCTTAGCACTAATAACTAATGCATCCATACTACCTAACGTATCAATGACGGGCATGATAGAGCCTGATGGCACAATAGGACCTGTTGGTGGTGTTGCTGAGAAGCTTGAAGCTATGGCTAAAGAGGGGATCAAGGTATTCCTAATACCTAAAGGTCAATCAGTAGTTAAGGTCCTAAGGAGATATGTTGAGAATAAAACCATTGGTAGAACAGTGATAATCTCTGAAAGGATTGTACCAGTAACTGTTAATGTAACGGAATTAGGAGCTAAGTTAGGTGTTAAGGTTGTTGAGGTTGGCAGTATTATTGAAGCCTACGAATACCTAACTGGGAGGAGGCTTTCACTACCAAAATATAGCTATGAATACCCTGAGTGGCTTAGAGAGGAGTTAGTGAAGCTTACCAAAATCTTGGTAGAGGATGTAAGAGGTAATCTATCATTAATAACATCGGATGTAAGGAAGAAGTTAAGTAGCGTTATAGACGAGGTAAAGGAACATCTAGATAAGGTTGATGAGTACCTTAAAGCTCACAAGTACTATAGCGCGGTCTCTGAAGCGTTCATTGCTTCGGTCTTAACGTCATACGTTACATCCGTAGCTAAGGCGCTTTCAAGCAAGAATCTTAGAGAGGCCTTGAATGTTATTAAGAATGAGGTTAGGGGTTATGTGAATGGCTCATTAAGCTTAATTAGTAAGTGTTATGAGCTATTCAAGAAATTAAACGAACTTCCTCTAACTGATGTAAGGCTACAACTCGCTATTGCTGCATACGTTAGGTTAAGAGAAGCTAATGATACCATAAGGAATATAGGCGAGTATCCCATATACCCACTATCCATAGGTGAGGATGCACTATACCATGCTGTCTATGCCTTATGGAGGGCTAAGTCAGCTCTGAATTACCTAACCCTCGCATTAAGGACGGAGGTGGGTGTAAGGCTTAATACAACGTTACTAGCTAATGGCATAAACACACTACTACACTTCGCTATGAGCGTTAGATCTTACCTTGAGAGCCTTGGTGGTAGTACGTACCCATTAAGTCAGTTAGAGGTATCTAGGCTTGTAGAGGAGGGTAGGTTTATTGAGGCTTCATCGGCTGTTGTTGAAGCTCTTACAAGAAATGTTGCTTTAATGCATGCATACTTCAAGACTGAGGAAAAGCTTGCACCTTATGCAAGAGAGGGTGCTAGAATGTTAGCTGGTAGAGCTCAAAGCTTAGGTGTCACCTTAGTCTTACCAGCACTATACATTGAGAGAGCAGATACTGTGACTGACCCTCTCGCAAAGATAGAGCTTTATGAAGCTTCATCGGCATACTCAATACTCCTAATAAACTCCCTTATCAAACCAAAGCCTAGACCTTCAACTAGAACGCCAGCCACGAAGACGGTAGTACTACCATTGAACATCACTAAAACCATAACCACAACCAAGACAGTAACCGTGACTAAGGTAGGTACTCATACTGAAGTAGCTACTAAAACCGTAACCATAGAGAAGACTAAAACCGTGACTGTAACAACGAAATCATCAATGATATCTGAGATAATAAGTACGGGGATCATAGCATTGCTATTTCTAATGTTAGCTGTAGGTATAGCTCTTGGGGCATTACTAACATACACAATTGCTAGGAAGTCGTAATACCTTTATAGCCTAGCTTAGCACCCCCACTAGACACTCCACTTATAAGGTAATGCGTACTTGAGGTAGAGATGGGTAGGTAGTTATTACTAGCTCATTAGAATTACTCCTAGAGGTCGTTGGTAGGAAGAGGTTAGATATAGTAAGGAAAGCACTACTGATGAGGGAAAAACTTCTTGAGGAGAAGGTTAATGAGCTATGGATTAAGCCTTCAGTAAGCCCCTCAACACCTAAGTCACTTTCCGGAGTTGATGGTGGGAGTGCGAAGGTTGATTTCCAAGGATTTACCTTATATGCTGTTGATGCTGTAGCACCTACATATTATGACATGATGAATGATAAGTATGAGAACTTTAAGGTCTTCTCCCTAGCTGATGTTGACATACCCATACCTCCTCAAGTAAGTGTGCGTATTGACATGTATAGGGAGATCCTAGAGGCTAAGGTTGCTCTAGCAGCTTTAAGTGAGAGAAGGGTTGAGTTATTATTAATGGATGGTTCATTAAGATCTGTGCTAATAACACCATTGAGTATTGAATCACTTGTAAGAGCAGAGAGGATGGTTAGTAAGGTATTTGGTGATGAGGTATATTCAGAACTTGAGAGAATCCTAAGTAAGCAGGTAGTGAATTATAACGTACTTAGAATGAATCCTATAGCTAGTAAAGATATAATTGAATCTTATGGTGAAGAGCTTACTGAAGAGGAGTTGCCAGCTGTTGTACTCATAGAGTATATTGAAAAACTTGAGACGTACCGTAGGTTAATAAGTAAGGCATTAGATAGTGGTACGTTATTGGCCTTTATATCTAAGACAGCTAGGTCACAACTATATTTTGGTGTCCTATGTAAGAAGTTAGGTAGATATATACCTCCAGATATAGTTGTCTTTCAGGCACTAACTAGTAGTGATGGTTTTTCAAAACCTCATATCGATGTTAAGCCTGTGAAGGTTATGCCTTCAATATTATCCTTAAGAAGTTTTTATGATAGGTTAAGGATCATCACAACATATGTTAGGCTGGAGGATGGAGGTCCTGTACTAAAGGTTGAGATTCCCTATCTAGGTAATGTTTCTGAGGACATGGCTATTAATGATGTATTGAGGCTATTCAAGTATATGAAGTCCTTATCATCTAATGGGTATCCGTACGTACTTGCTGAGGCTCACGAGTTATCACGCATAAGTAGGGATGCCTTAGGTAGTATTGCGTATATGCTTGATCTCACATCACAAAGAACTGGTAGGGAGGTGCTTGGTGAGTGGAGGGTCTAGACTTAAGAGTACTTGGTAGGGTCATAGGTGAGACATCACACACTACCGTACTCTTCACAGCTAGTAGGCCTCCTAGAGTTGGTGAGTACGTCATCATAGAGTACGATGGAGGTAAGTATGTATTAGGAATTGTTGAATCGTCAAGAATAGGAAATCCATTACTTACAAGTCGTATTCTAAGACCTGAAGTCGTTAGTAGAGCTGAGGTGTTTAATGTTGAGAGACATGAGTACATGGTGGGTCAGGCAAGGCTGCTCTCATGGCTTCACACATTAATTGAGTTCAAGAAGGTTGAAGCTCCTAGGTATCCTCCAAGACCTATGGCTAAGGTCTATGAGGCATCGAGTGAAATCTTAATGAAGGTATTTTCAGCTAGGGGAAAGGAGTGGATCAGATTAGGTGTTCTCGCTAACCACCCGGATGTACCGTTTTACGTAAATGTGAATAGCATAGTAAGTAGGCACTTAGCAATTCTGGCAATAACTGGGGCAGGTAAGAGCAATACCGTAGCAATAATAACTAAGAGAATAGTTGATGATCTAGGTGGTACAGTCTTAATAATAGATATGCATTCAGAATACTCTTCAGTAGCTGATAACGTTAACATCGTAAGACCTAAGATAAATCCTTCCAGGCTAAGCCTTCATGAGTACTACAGGTTATTAAATCTTGATCCAAGTGCTAGTAAGCAAAGGCTGTACTTAAGAAGAGCGTACAGCTTTGTTAAGTATAGTAC
>CAZUAD010000054.1:5862-9513 GCA_964618155.1 uncultured Desulfurococcaceae archaeon | reverse complement strand
ATGTTATTTCTTAGAAATAACCTTCTTGAATATGTCTTTACCTTACTACTATCCCTTTCACCATATGCTTTTTCAGGAGGTACTTCTATCTCATACTCCTTACCTATCTCAGCGTTTCTTAAAGCCTCTTCAAACCCCCTGACAAGCCTTCCCTCACCTACAACGACGACTTCAGGTTCGTAAATGACCCCTTCACGGTACTTTCTATGAAGTTTAGCTACAGCTTCTGATGTTGTTTCAACTAACTCACCTGTACCTTTAACGAATATGGAGTAGTCAACTAGTACAATATCACCATCGCTTAGAGGCACCTTAACACTACACCCTAATTTATGTAAGGATTAAGCTTTTAAGTTTGTAAGTTAAAATCTAATACCAGCACCTCTTATCTTTAGAATAAAAGGCTTTCCTAATTCACCCTCAAGCTCAACTTCAACTCCTAGTATTTTCTTAACTAACCATATATTAGTGAATGCATGCATACTCAGCTCTTCACCTCCTATTCTTGAAACCCCTTCAGCTAACGCTATGTAGGGTATAATGTTATCACTCATATGCTTATCCAAGGCCATACCCGACCTTAGTGCATTAATAAGCTTCTTTGCAGCCTCCTCACCAACAACTTCAGCTCTCTTCCCTTTAGCACCTAAGGAATCGCCCCCTAACACCGTATTATCGCATTTAGCCCACAACACTATACCTGAACCCGGTCCTAAATGAGGGTCCTTACCCTGTTCATACCATTCAAGCTTTATGTTTATAGGCGCCTTTATGCCCTCACGACTTAGTAATGTGTATGCAGCGCGTGCTTGCCTCTCTGCTACATGTTTAGGTAGCCTAACACAATGCGAGATCCCCTCTACACTCAACAGCCTACCTCTCTTAACCAACTCTATACTCTTAAAACCTCTAGGTGGATTGCTTATATAGACCCTAACTAAACCACCTCCTCTTGGATAATGCCCTCGACGTAGTAGGTCAAGTTTAAATTCATAACCTAAGCTCTTAAGGTGATCACCAATTACGTATCTTAGGTAGTCCACAGGTGGTGACCAAGGAACGTCCGTACCACCTCTTATTTCTATTACTGTTGAGCCTTCAGCATAAGCGGCTATGAGGAGTAGTGTTTGAAGTACTAATGTTATAGAGCCAGCAGTACCTATATCAAATCTAAATGATCCCGATCTAATACTGCCAGGTTTAAACACTATTGTTGTTGAACCTAGTCTTAAGCCTTCAACCTCGGCATTACATAATGTTGATGCAGCCTGTATAGCTGTCATATGCTGTCTTTTAAGACCTGGTTCAGGTCTTTTAGCCCTAATATTAATTATCTTTACTGGCTTACCTGTAATGCATGAGAGTGCTATTGATGTCCTGAGTATCTGACCTCCTCCTTCACCGTATGAACCATCAATTACTAAAGTCATCTATCAACTCCCGTAACTTCTCTTAACCTACTGACAATATCTATTTCCTCCATGAACTTAACAACTGATTTAGGAACTAGTTCCTTCCACTCATCACTACCTGAGAGAATTAATTTCCTTATCCTCGTTGAAGAGTACTTAACACGATCATAGGGTGGTGGGATGAGGACCTCAATTCCTGCTTCCTTAAATAACCTTATAACTAATGGATTTCTAGCTATACCGTACTTGAACTTAGGTACATACATCTGTATGTAGTACGGCCATACAGAGTTCATTAGTATATCGGGAACGGGTATTATGTAAACCCTACTTAGGTCAATCCCCTCTTCCTCCAAAGCTAGTTTTATCATCAAAACCCTCTCCCCTGCGGTTAGCGGGTTAACCACTGTATGCGATTCCTGTGCCGTTCCTACAGCTATTATTAACTCATCAACTCTTTCTAAAGCCCATTTAATGACTCTAATATGTCCTAAGTGTATTGGTTGAAACCTACCTGGAAAGAGCCCTCTAGTAACATCAGCCCATACCATACCCAATCCCTCTAATCCTGTTGATTAATGCTAAATAAGTTAATGGTGGTTCAGCAATGGGACCTCACATCATTCACTCAGTAACCTACCCTTTCATCACCTTACCTCCTTTTCCTATAGGGGTAATAAACTTGGAAATACGTATCAACTCCTTATATTAGCTCTTTTTCGCTGATGGGTTAACTATGTAGGGTGAGGACGTGCTTCTTAAAGGTATTAGGGTACTTGACCTATCACATACACTTGCAGGCCCTTTTACCTCAATGCTTTTAGCTGACTTAGGCGCTGAGGTAATTAAAGTTGAACCACCCGAAGGAGATGAAACTAGATCTTGGACCCCCCTTATTAAGGGCTTTAGTGCATACTTCGCCAGTATTAACAGGGGTAAGAAGAGTATCGTGGTAGATTTAAAGAGTGTTAAGGGACGTGAAATAATCTATAGATTAGTTAAGAAATCCCATATCGTTATAGAGAACTATAGACCAGGCGTTAGAGAGAGATTGGGTGTTGACCCAGAAACTTTATTCCTAATAAACCCGAATATCGTATATTGTAGTATGAAGGGCTTTGGCCTAAAAGGTACTCCTTACCGTGATTTACCAGCTTATGACATAATAATTCAGGCCATGAGTGGTGTTATGACCTCAACAGGGTTTGAAGGGGAGCCTCCGGTTAGGGTTAGCTTTGCTTTATTTGATGTAATGACAGGTTACATAGCAGCATATACCGTAGTTTCAACACTTCTAGCGCTACGTCAAGGAAGTATTAAAGGACCTGTATACATTGAGGTACCTATGTATGATGTAGCGATATTTTCTATGGTTTACATACCAATGATATTTCTCTTAAGTAATGAAAAGCCCAAACGTATGGGCTCAGCTCACCCTTCAATAGTACCTTACCAAGCTTTTAGAGCATCGGATGGTAAGTATTTCATAGTTGCAGCAGCTAACGATAAGCATTGGAGAAGGCTATGTGAAGCTATAGGATTAATTGAGCTAGCTAATGATCCTAGATTTAAAACTAATCCAGATAGGGTCAGGAATAGAGATGCCTTAATTAATGTCTTATCTAAGATATTTAGCAAAAAACCAAGAGATTATTGGGTTAAGTTACTCATATCTAGGGGAATACCTGCAGCACCTGTTTACGAAATCGATGAAGTATTTAACGACCCTCATGTAAGAATGCGTAAGCTCGTAGTTGAGCTAGATCATCCATTACTAGGTAAGATTAAGCAGATAGCTTTCCCTATATCGATTAATGATGAAAGGCCTATGAGTAAGTTACATCCACCACTTAAAGGTGAGCATAGTAGGGAGATATTGAAGTGGCTAGGTTATAGTGATGAAGAGATAGAAGCATTATTTAATGAGGGTGTAGTTGCTTAAATTAGGAGATCTACTTAACGTAGTTAACCAGCATGGTTAAGTCCTCAACCGAAGGTGACCAGGAGTACTTAAACCGCCTTACCATTAATGTCTTCATACCTACGCTTTTAGCGGGAATTAAATCGTATTGAGGGTAGGCAGATATATGTAGAACCTGTTCAGGACTTACATTTAACTCGCTCAACATCCTAAGGAAAACATCCTTAGATGGCTTATACAAACCTATATCCTCAGCCGTTAGCACATGATCTATTAGATTCTCCATTCCAGCTATAGTTATCCTAATCAACCTACGCT
>CAZUAD010000054.1:0-5852 GCA_964618155.1 uncultured Desulfurococcaceae archaeon | reverse complement strand
CCTTAAGAGTAGGTATAACATCTGGATAAGGAGGTGATTTAGCAAAGGAGATCACAAGTGCATCACCTAGATCTTCCGAATACTTAAGGTCTCTTGAGATCATTAAGTGCTTAAGGCATTCCTTTAAAACCTCTGAATAAGGTCTGTATTTAGTCATCTTAGCTACTTTAAGCCATTCACATTTAAAGAACTCATTAATTATCTTACTGTCCTTAAATATATACTCAAGAACCCTACCTAAACCTAATATCCAATCAACTAATGTACCATAACAATCAAATGATACTACTTTAACGCTCAAAGTATAACCCATGATAGCTTGAGGGATTGATTTTAAGTTTTTATAAATACTAATTTACGTGTTAAGATGTAACTTAATGAGCACTCATAGAGAATCAGATAATCTATTAGTATAAACTTTACCTTATATTCACCATTTGCTATTTGTATAAGGTGAATATAACGTACAGATTTAACGTTATTAGACCTAAATCGCTAGATGAATTATTGACCATCTTAGCCAAGTACCAAAGGGATGCCTTACCTTTAGCTGGTGGTACTGATATATTGATACTAATTCGTGAGGGTAAGATAAGACCTAAAGTACTTGTAGACATGATGGCGTTAAAGGAGCAGTTAGCTTATATTAGGAGGTCTAACGGGTATATCCGAATAGGTGCTTTAACAACTTTTGAGGAACTGTGTGAAAGTCCTGTATTTAAGGATGTTAGATATGCAGGATTCGCAGGGCTATGCCACTGGTTTGCAACTCCATACATAAAGAGTATGGCGACAATTGGAGGTAATATAGCTGTTGGCCATTCATTCTCGGACTTCATAATACTCTCCTTAGTTCTCGATGCTGAGGTGAGGTTAGACTCCATTAGAGGCTCAAGATGGGTCCCCATAAGTAAGCTCTACTTAGATAAAAGACTACTTGCTAAGTCTCCTGATGAGGTTATTACTGAAGTAAGGTTTAAGGAACTACCTGAAAACTCTTCCACTGCATTCATGAAGTTTGATAGGAGAAGAGAGCACATATATGGTTACGTAGTTACAGCAATATACTTAAGACTTAGGAGGACTGATAAAGTAATTGAGGATGTTAGAATAGCCTTTGATAGGGTGTCTAAACGCTTTCCGGAAAGAGCCTTAATGACTGAGGAGTTCCTTAAAGGTAAGGTATTTACTGATGAAGTTATTGAGGAAGCTATGAATAGGATACTTCCTCAGGAGATGAAAAGGAAAAGTGACTTTAGAGCAACAGCTGAATATAGGTTACATCTGTCTAAGATATTGATGAAGAGAGCCTTATACTTAGCTAAGGCGAGGATACTAGGTGAACGTATAGAGAGGATTAAGCTTCCTATAACAGAGTTCCTCAAATTATCTAAAACATGAATTAAAAATTAAAGGAATTTCATTAGTAATTCCTTTGCCTCCTTAAGAGATTTAACGCAATACCTAGTTAAGCACTCCCTATGCCTAGCCACTTCTATGGCTCTCAAATATCCGGCACTTAACGCTCCATCAACATCAGCTAATGAGTCACCAAGATGTATAACTTCACTTGATTTAACACTTAGTAATTCCAAGGTGATATCAAATATTTCCCTCAGAGGCTTCTTATATATGGTAATGTTCGAAGTTACTACTACATCAAAGTAATTTAGTATGTTGAAGTACTTCAGGGTCTCTATTACTTCTTCGTGACTTGTAGCATTTGATATAGCCGCAATTTTGATGCCTAAGCCTTTAACCCAAGCTAAGAAATCTACTACGTCGTCGTACAACCTTCTAGCTCTTATGGATGCCTTCACAAATGCTCTACGGGCTTCCTCAACTAACGTAGGTGAAGGAGTTATTCCTAATAGCTTAAGTATGTAATACATCCTTAGTATTGAACTATACTCCATATACTCACTGAAATACTTAGTACGAATCTTACTCCATAATGTTATAGACCTTAATATAGCCTCCGAGGTTACATTAAAACCCTTACTTCTCAAATATTCAGCAAGTGCACTAGCACCTTTAACCATGGTATCTGACGGTTTAACCCCCTCACAGGAGCTTTCATATATTAAGGTACAACCTACGTCCAATGTTATCGCTTTAAGACCCACTTTATACACCCAGTGAGAAGATTTTATAGGTACCGCCTTTGAAGATACGCCTATATTGCTGTGAAGATACACACTTAACCCGCATACCAAATAACTTATGTTTAAGCCTTTTAGAGCTTGAACATCCTCTCTCTTACCTCAGTTCCCCCTCTAAGGTACCACCCCACATCAAATATGTTCCTCGCCACCATGTCATTATCTTTTAAACTATTAAGCTCATTACATGAACCAATAACTGATAACCCTACACCATAAACGTAGTTATCCTCCCCTACAATTCCTACTATATCGCCTAGCTCTAAAGGCTCTATGCATTTAATGATAGATTTCTTTATTATGTCATTACCATATAAGAAGGGCTTAATACCTTCTTCCCTAACGATTAATGCCCTTCTGAAACCTAATTTATCATATATGATCTGAATAGTATTAACCGATGGTATAAGCTTAGGCTTCTCCCTTCTTAATCTACCTAAGTAAAGTCCTGCTGAGTAAGGTATGCGTCCAGACTTGAATATAACTTTAATCACGTTAATGAGTTCACCGCTAACTATGTAGACCTCTTTAAATACTCCTTCACATATCATGAGCTTACCTAGAGATCTGAGTAAAGTAGCTGCTTCGAAGCCGAAGAGTTTAGCAATTACGTCTAGTACATTACGTCCCTCAATGATGTAACAACTAATACCTCCTCCACTACCCTTTAATATCTCCTCATTAAGCATAGGAAGAAACCCTCCATACCTTGAATGTGGGGATACGTCCTTACGCAGTACTTAAGATCTTGAGGTAGTTCCATGCCTAAATATTCTAGAATGGCGTCATTGAAGTTTATTATCTTAGGTATGGGTACCACTCTGACATCGTCTCTAGTACTTAATATCTCAGCGATAACTAACTCATTCTCTTCGGGTGCGATAGAGCATGTTGTATAAAGTATGTAGCCCCCGCTCGTAGTTGCATTAATGGCTGCATTTAGAAGACTTAACTGTAACTCCCTGAACTTAAGAAGATCCCTTAGCTCTGTTTTAACTTTTCTAGTCTTATCTATCTGAATTAAGCCTTCAGCACTACAAGGTGCGTCAAGTAAGGACTTAGTGAAATAGTTTTTAAATACATCATTAATCTTAGTTCCATCCATTCTCAAAATTACGGTGTTCCTAACTCCCAACCTCTCTAAGTTACTTCTTAATGCTCTAATCCTGATTCTACTAATATCGACAGCAACTATAACACCTTCATTACCCATTATTTGAGCCATATGAGTGGTCTTACCCCCAGGTGCAGCAGCAAGGTCTAATACTAAGTCCTTAGGACTGGGATTCAATATGATAGGAGGTAATAGTGATGCACTACCACGGTATAGGTAGTAAAACCCTAATAGAAATTCATGAGTCGCACCTAATGAGGGGCTACCCTCTCTTAAAACTCTATACGCTGTAGGTTCCCATTCTAATCGCTCTAGGGTATATCCCAGCTTAGAAAGCCTATTAACTAAATACCTACAATCATGAACCTTAAGTTTATTACATCTGATTACAGGCTTTAAAGGTCTTTCAAATGATTCAAGAAGTTTAAGTACTTCATCCATCGAGCCTAACATATCAAGGTATCTGACTATCATGTAGGATCTATACCCATATCTTAATGCGATCTCCCTAATTCTTTGGTTCATAAGTGATAATATTTTAGTCCTTAAGTACTCACCTAGATCCCTACTACGTACTATTTCATACTTAACCATCAATACCTTAAGAGCTTGGGAGGTAATAACTCAATATTTTTAGTTAGCTTAGATGTTGTATGTTGTTTTATTTCCTCAAAAGATACATATCTTAGATACGTGCTCTAAGTACTGAATGCTTTAAATGATATACTAGAACTACCTCTTGTGACATTATGCAGGTAAGTGCTACTGGAGGTAAGTACATAAGATATGGTATTCAACTCTTCACCTCCGGTGTCGCTCTTGAAGGTTTATCAAGCATTATTATGGGAGCTATACTAGCTTCTTCGATAGCTTATGGAGCAGCTTATGAAGCTTTAGGTGCTCTGGTCATAATCTATGGGCTTTTATGCTTTGGCTTAGTATTTACTTTAATGCCCTACGTTAAGGGTAAAATACCTACAGTTGAGGAATTACTCATTAAGAATAGGGCATTGGTGTTCGTACTTGCTGGTATGTTGTTTATAGTGAGTATTGAGTATATGGTTATGCGCGCGTACGTTATCGGTGCAATACTCCTTATCGCTGTAATTATAGGTATTACATCCTACATCATGTACGTAAGGAGTGCTAAACTGGGCTTAATGCTTGGGATTGCAGTAATGCTTACAGCGATATTTACTGCTTTGTCAGGGTTTATGGGCTCTATTGTGCTAGCTAATATATACTTGGGTGTTGCCTCAATACCTATATTCATAGCTTCTGCAGTATGTATTATGGCGCTATCGGTCGAGATCAGAAAGCCCCTTAAGGACTCCTTAACTGTTATATCAGTATTGGTGTTTTCGGTTTCACTCATAGTGGGTTCAGTGCTCGTATTATGGAGTAGTATAGGTAGGTTAGGTGTTGGGGGAGCTATTACTGCAGCATCGGCTTTAGCCCTAGTTAGTGGTATGGCGGCCTTGATATCTGGTATATTAATCTTGGTTACATCAATAGTGAACATTTCAGCTCTTATGAGGGCCCATAAGTGATAGTGCTATTGAGGCATCCAAGTACGGGTATGACCTTAATTTAGTGCTTAGTTAGCATTAACTTATAATTAACCTCTTAGATTAAACCCTTTACAGGGGGTTGTATGGGCTCTAAGAATAAGAAGTTAGTGAGAGCTCACATAAGGATTTACGGCTTGGTTCAAGGTGTGTTCTTTAGATCAACAATGCGTGATATGGCTTACCGTCTAGGGGTTACTGGATGGGTTAGAAATTTACCTGACGGAAGTGTTGAAGCCGTCATCGAGGGACCTGAGGATAAGGTTAGGGAGTTAATTAATTGGGCTCATGAAGGCCCACCCTTAGCTAGAGTTGAAAGGGTTGAAGTTGAGTGGGAAGAGTATAAGGGTGAGTTCAAGGATTTTAGGATAAGGTATGATTGGTGGTAGGCAGTGTTTGAGTATGAAGTTAAAGTTAGACTTAGAGGTATGAATGAGGTTAAGGAGGTAGAGCGTAAGCTCTTAGATCTTGGCTTTAAGTACGTTGAAAGTAGGTATGAGGAGGACTACTACGTAGATTTAACGTCCTGCACCAATGTAGGTAAGGACTCAGTATTACGTATTAGAAAAGTAGCATCGGAAGATGGAGTGGTAAGGGGGGAGTTAACATTTAAAGGTCCTAGACTATCTAAGGAGGTTAAGTTAAGGGAGGAAGTTAATGTTTACATAAATAAGCCGGAATTATTCGTGGATATATTCTCTAAACTAGGGTTTAAGTTACTCATCCTTAAAAAGAGTAGGAAGGTTTACTCCAGGAATACTGAGAAGGTCTACATAGACCATGTTTACGGGCTAGGATACTTCCTGGAATACGAGTTAATTAATCCTAAAGACCTAAATACGTTTAAGTATATGTTCAATAAACTCGTTAAGGAGTTAAGATTAAGTAGTCATAAACCAATAATTAAGTCTTATCTAGAACTTATGCTTGAGGGCGGCCCCCATGAGAGTAATAGTGCTGATGACTGATTTTGGGTTAAGGGACCCCTATGTTGGCATGATGAAGGGT
>CAZUAD010000053.1:0-9520 GCA_964618155.1 uncultured Desulfurococcaceae archaeon | reverse complement strand
TAGCTAAGGAGATTGGCGCAAAACCTGGTGATATAGTTAGGATTGAGAGGAGATCACCTACAGCAGGTAAGATAATTGTTTATAGGTTCGTTGTAGCTGGTTAGGTGGGATTATGGAGAGGAATAACGCAAACTCATGGCTAACACCTGAGTATCGTTGGGCTCTCATGGAAGCTTTCATTAAGGAGAAGGGATTAGTTAGACAGCACTTAGACTCGTACAATGCCTTCGTAACCTCATGGATAAAAGACATAATAAGAGAGGTAGGTCGTATAGAGACTACACAGCCAGGTGTCTACATAGAGATTATCGATATAAAGATAGGTGAACCACAGTTTAGAGAGGTTGAAGGTAATGTTGAGAGAATTACACCTATGGAGGCAAGAATTAGAAACTTAACTTACGCAGCTCCTATGAAGCTTGTAGTAGCTCTATACGAGAACGGTGTTGAGATAGCAAGACAGGAGATACCTCTTGGTGAACTTCCCGTAATGATAAGATCTGTTCTAGATCCTACGTCTAGAATGGATAAGGAGGAGTTAATAGAGATCGGTGAAGACTGGAGAGACCCTGGTGGCTACTTCATAATAAATGGTTCTGAAAGGGTTATCGTTACTCAAGAGGACTTAGCACCTAATAGAGTATTTGTTGATAAGGCTAAGGAAGGAACTAATATTACGCATACAGCTAAGGTTATTTCAGCATCAGCTGGCTACCGTGTTCCAATAATTCTTGATAAGCTTAAGGACGGTACTCTAGTTATAAATTTCCCACCAGTACCTACTAAGATACCCTTTGTAATCATGATGAGAGCTTTAGGTCTTGAGAGCGACAGGGATATAGTACTAGCCGTCTCAACGGATCCTGCAATTCAGAATGAGCTTTTACCATCATTACTACAAGCTAGGGATATAAAGACTCAGGAGGATGCTTTAGACTACATAGGTTCTAGAGTTGCCTTAGGCCAAGCGAGGGAAGCTAGGATTGAGAGGGCTGCACAGATTATCGATAATTACTTCCTCCCTCACCTAGGTACAACACCTGCTGATAGGTTAAAGAAGGCGCTTTACTTAGGTCAAATGGCTAATAAGTTACTAGAGCTGGTCCTTGGTAGGAGAAAGCCTGATGATAAAGATCATTATGCTAACAGGAGGTTAAGGCTTGCAGGTGACTTATTAGCTCAGTTATTTAGGGTAGCCTTTAAGCAGTTCATAAAGGACTTTAAGTATCAAGTTGAAAGGCATAGGTTGAGGGGTAGGAAGCTTAACCTTAGAGCGCTAGCTAGACCTGACATCGTCACCGATAGGTTAAGACATGCTTTAGCGACGGGTAATTGGGTTGGTGGTAGAACTGGTGTTAGCCAAATATTAGATCGTACTAATTGGATCTCAACTCATAGCCATCTTAGAAGAACGGTAGCACCTTTAAGTAGGGGTCAACCTCACTTCGAAGCAAGAGACCTACACCCAACACAGTGGGGTAGGATATGCCCATTTGAAACACCTGAAGGACCTAACTGTGGACTTGTTAAGAACCTAGCATTAAGTGCCCACATATCCGTTGGTATAGATCCTAGACCAATAATTGAGCTACTTAAGGATCTTGGCGTAGTACCTATCGAGGAGATATTCTACAGGTTAAGAGCTGGTGATGAAGAGCTTGAGGCTAATCTAACTAAATATGCAAAGGTATTCGTTGATGGTACGTTAATAGGCTACTATTTAAAGGAGGATGCATCAGATCTTGTAAGAAAGATAAGAGGGCTAAGGAGGGCTGGTAAGATTCACCATGAAGTAAACATATCTTATCTAAGGACAGAGCACCTAAATGAGATATACGTGAACTGTGATGCAGGTAGAGTTAGGAGGCCAGTTCTTATAGTAGAGAATGGTAAGGTTAAGATAACTAGGGATGTGATAGAGAGGTTAAGGAAGGGTGAGTTAAGGTTTAGTGACTTAGTTAGTATGGGCTACATAGAATATCTTGACGCAGATGAGGAAGAGGATGCGTACATAGCCTTGGACCCAGAGGACTTAACACCTGAGCATACACACCTAGAGGTATGGCCTCCAGCCATAGTAGGCATAGCCGCTGCTACAATACCCTATGCTGAACATAATCAATCACCTAGAAACGCTTACCAATCAGCTATGGCTAAGCAAGCTGTAGGATTCTATTCATCAAACTTCCACTTAAGGTTTGATAGTAGAGCACACTTCCTACACTATCCACAGAAACCTATCGTTCAGACGAGGTTCTTGGACGTAATAGGGTATAATGACAGACCTTCAGGACAGAACTTCGTAGTTGCAGTACTATCATTTACAGGATATAACATGGAGGATGCAGTAATAATTAATAAGTCATCAGTAGAGAGAGGGTTGGCTAGATCTACATTCTTTAGAGAGTATAGTACAGAGGAGTTAAGGTATGCTGGAGGTCAAAGGGATAGGATAGAGATACCAGACCCAAGTGTTAGAGGTTATAGGGGTAGAGATCATTATAGACTTCTCGATGAGGATGGTATAATAAGTCCGGAAATCCCTGTATCTTCAGGTGATGTTCTCGTAGGTAAGACATCGCCACCTAGATTCCTTGAGGAGTACAGAGAATTTGGTTTAGCTGGTATATCTAGGAGGGATACATCACTCACATTAAGGCACGGTGACAAAGGCATAGTTGACAGCGTAATAATAACTGTTAGTGCTGAAGGAAATAGATTAATAAGGGTTAAGGTAAGAGATTTAAGAATACCCGAAATAGGTGATAAGTTCGCATCAAGACATGGTCAGAAGGGTGTTATAGGACTGCTAATACCGCAGTATGATATGCCTTATACACCAGAGGGTATAACACCAGATTTAATAATTAATCCACACGCACTACCTTCAAGAATGACTGTAGGACAGTTAATTGAGTCAATAGCGGGTAAGGTAGGAGCCTTAGCTGGTAAGCTCATAGATGGAACACCATTCTATGGTAAGAAAGCTGACGAACTACAGAAGGAATTACTACTGCTCGGCTACCCAGCTGACGGTACTGAGCCTATGTACGATGGAAGAACAGGCGAGCTCATAATGACTCCAGTATTCATAGGTATAGTTTATTACCAGAGACTCCATCACATGGTTGCCGATAAGATACATGCAAGAGCTAGAGGACCTGTACAGCTACTTACCAGACAGCCAACAGAGGGTAGGGCTAGAGAGGGTGGTTTAAGATTTGGTGAAATGGAGAGGGACTGCCTAATAGGTCATGGCGCACCATTACTCCTTCAAGAAAGACTTCTCGAGAACTCTGATAAGACAATCATCTACGTATGTGAGGAGTGTGGCCTCATAGGATGGTATGATAGGAGGAAGGGTAAGTACGTATGCCCAATACATGGAGATAAAGGTAAGCTACACCCAGTAGCTGTCTCGTACGCCTTTAAACTACTCCTACAAGAGCTTATGAGCATGATGATATACCCAAGAATAATGCTTAAGGATAAGATCGAAAGTGGGGGTGGCTAGCCGTGAGTGAAGAGAAGATTATTGGAGGTATAAAGTTCGGAATTCTGTCCCCAGAAATGATTAGGAAGATGTCGGTAACGGCTATAGTCACTTCAGATGCCTACGATGAAAACGGATTACCAGTTGAAGGAGGTGTTATGGATCCAAGACTTGGGGTCATAGAGCCAGGACAGAGATGTGCCACATGCGGAAATACCCTAGCTAGGTGTCCAGGTCATTTCGGTCACTTAGAACTAGCTAGACCTGTTATCCACATAGGATTTGTAAGACATATCTACGACTTACTAAGGGCAACATGCCGTAAGTGTGGTAGGCTCAAGATCAGCGATGAAGAGATAGACAGGTATATAAGCCTGTATGAAAGGTTGAAGACGCGCTGGCCTCAGCTTGCTAAATCATTAACCGAGTTCGTTAAGAGGAAGGCTATAAAGACCATGGAGTGTCCACACTGTGGTGAGAAGCAGTTTAAGATAAGGCTTGAGAAGCCCACAACGTTTATTGAGGAAGGACCTCTAGGTAGGCTATGGCCTAACAAGATTAGGGAGTGGCTTGAGAGAATACCTAATAGAGACTTAAGAGCATTAGGATATGATCCTGAAGTCGCTAGACCTGAGTGGATGGTAATTACGGTACTACCCATACCCCCAATAGCTGTTAGACCTTCAATACTACTAGAAACTGGTATAAGGTCTGAAGATGATTTAACTCATAAGCTTGTCGATATAATAAGGACTAATGAGAAGCTTAGAGAAAGCATAAACTCTGGAGCACCTGAGGTTATAGTTGAAGACCTGTGGGAACTACTTCAATACCACATAACTACGTATATAGACAATGAAGTACCTGGCGTACCCCCAGCTAAAAGAAGGTCAGGTATGCCTCTAAGGACTTTAGCTCAAAGACTCAAGGGTAAGGAGGGCAGGTTTAGAGGTAACCTATCAGGTAAGAGGGTTGATTTCTCAGCTAGAACCGTCATAAGCCCAGACCCCAACCTTAGCATAAATGAGGTTGGCGTCCCCATAGAGGTTGCTATGACATTAACCGTACCCGAGAGAGTTACTCCGTGGAATATTGAGGAGATGAGGAAGTATGTCCTTAACGGACCCTACAAGTATCCGGGAGCTAATTACATAATAGACCCTAATGGTAGGAGAATAGATCTCAGATTTATCAAGGACTTAAAGGCCATAGCTGAAAGCTTAAAGCCAGGCTACATAGTTGAGAGGCACTTAAAGGATGGTGATATCGTACTATTTAATAGGCAGCCCTCGCTACATAGGATGTCCATAATGGCTCACGTAGTTAGAGTCTTACCAGGTAGGACATTTAGGTTGCATCTAGCTGTATGTCCACCGTATAATGCCGACTTTGATGGAGATGAGATGAACTTACACGTACCACAAACCATAGAGGCTAGGGCAGAAGCGAAAACGTTACTATTGGTTCAAGAGCATATATTATCACCAAGGTATGGGGGACCAATAATAGGTGCTATACAGGATTACATCAGTGGTGCTTACCTACTATCCTCTAAGGTAACATTACTAACTAAAGAGCAGGTATCAGATTTACTTGCAAGTATAAATTACGCTGGTGAAATACCCGAACCAGCAATTCTTTCACCAATTAAGGCATGGACTGGCAAGCAAATCGTAAGCCTACTACTCCCAGATAACTTTAACTTCATGGCTGAAGCCAAAGTCTCCAGTGGTGCTTTAAAGTGTAGTGATGAAGAATGCTTCTGGGATTCATACCTAGTAATTAAGAAGGGTAAGCTTTTACTAGGAGTTCTTGATAAGGCGGCAATAGGAGCTCAACAACCTGAATCCATGCTACACTTCCTGGTCAGAGAGTACGGTACGGACTTCGGTAAGGAGTTTATGGATAGAGCCTTTAGGCTATTCCTAAGGTTCATAGAGATGAGAGGCTTTACAATGACATTAAAGGACATAACAATACCCGAAAAGGCTTATGGCGAGATCAAGGAAGTACTTAAGAAGGCTAAGGAACAGGTTAAGGGGTTAATTAAGTTATTTAGAGAGGGCAAACTCGAACCTACACCGGGTAGGACTCTCGAAGAGAGCTTAGAGATTAAGATACTTGACGTCCTATCTCAAGCAAGAGATGAGGCAGGTGAGGTAGCTGCTAAATACCTTGACCCATTCAATAACGTATTCATAATGGCCAAGACCGGAGCTAGAGGTAGTACACTCAACATAACTCAGATGGCTGCTATGTTAGGTCAGCAATCAATAAGAGGACAAAGAATACACCGTGGATTCAGAGATAGAACATTACCCCACTTCAGGAAGGGTGATATAGGTCCTGAGGCGAGAGGGTTTGTAGTTAGGTCATTCGTAAAGGGTCTATCACCCATAGAAATGTTCTTCCACGCAGCAGGAGGTAGGGAGGGACTTGTTGATACAGCCGTTAGAACATCACAGAGCGGCTACATGCAGAGGAGGTTAATTAATGCATTACAAGACCTTAGAGTTGAGTACGACGGTACTGTAAGGTCAGCTTACGGACACCTCATACAGTTTAAGTACGGAGAGGATGGTGTAGATCCCAAGAATACTTCGTTCGGTAAGGCAGTAAATATCGACAGGATAATTCAAAAGCATATAGGGTGGAAGAAGTGAGCCCTAAAAAGACTACTAAGACTAAAAGAAGGAGAAGAAAGAGGGAGGAGGCTAAAGAGGTAAGTAAGGTTAAGGAGGAGAAGGTCAAAGAAATATTAGAGAAGATTCGAGAACCAGAAAAGATTGCTGAGGAAGTAGTAAGTAAGCTATCACCTAAAATACCAGACAATATTAAGGATATAATTAGGCTAAGAATAATCGAAGCCATAGTTAATAAAGAGATTGAAAATACTGAACAATTAATGAAGTTCTCGAAAGATCTTGAGGATAAAGCACTAAAATTAGTAGGTATTAGTGAGGAAGTTAAGGATGTACTACCCGAGGCTATATATAATCAATACCTAGAAAAGACTTTTAAGACAATGCTTGAGACCGAGCTTACCGGTGAAGAAATAATGTCTATAAGGAATGACGTTGTCAGGACTTACCTTGAAGCTCAGGTAGATCCAGGTGAACCTGTAGGAACAGTTGCTGCGCAATCTATAGGTGAGCCGGGAACGCAGATGACGTTAAGGACGTTCCACTTCGCAGGTGTGAGAGAGTTAAATGTTACGCTAGGTCTACCAAGACTGATAGAGCTCGTTGATGCGAGAAGAACACCTGAAACACCTATGATGAGGATTTACCTAGATGAAGAGCATAGGTATAGTAGAGAGAAGGCTATAGAGGTAGCTAGAAGGATTGAAATGACTAAGGTCGAAAATATTGTTGAGCTTGTAGATATAGATCTAATATCAATGCAGCTAATAATCAGGTTAGATCCTGAGATGTTAAGCGATAAGGGATTAACTAGGGACGATGTTATAAAGGTACTAACGAAGAGTAAGACCTTAGCCGATAAGGTTAGAGCAGACCCTGAAGATCCCTATGTAATTTACATCGATATACCTAAGAATTATGACATAATAAAGGCTCAAAAGTTTAGGGATAGAATTCTTAGGATAAAACTTAAAGGTATTAAGGACGTTAAGAAGGTTATACCGCAGAAAATGAGTGATCCAAGAACTGGTAAAGAATATTACGTACTAATAACTGATGGAACAAACTTAGAGGCCGTATTAAAAGTTGATGGCGTAGACCCTACCAAGACAGTATCTAATAGTATTCATGAAATTGAAAACGTCTTAGGTATAGAAGCTGCTAGGGAAGCATTGATTAGAGAGATCATGAATACATTAAGAGAGCAGGGTCTAGACGTTGATATAAGGCATATAATGTTATTAGCTGACACGATGACATGGACGGGATCAGTTAGACAGATTGGTAGGCATGGTGTAGCTGGTGAAAAGCCAAGTGTTCTAGCTAGGGCAGCATTTGAGGTAACGGTAAAGCAATTATTTGATGCTAGTGCTAGAGGGGAGCTCGACGAGATTAAGGGTGTTACTGAGAATGTGATAATAGGACAGTTAGCTCCTGTAGGTACGGCATTAGTTAAACTCAGGATGAACCCAACAATGATAAAGCAAACCCAGAGTAATACTTTAAAGAGTAGTAAGTCATGATGTTTAGGAGGGGTAGTTAATGGGGTATAGTGAAAGTACTCCTCTATCACTTGAGGATGAGATTAAGACTGTACTAAAGACTGGTAAGGTGACAATAGGTGCAAAGAGATCTATAAAGGCTATAAAGTTGGGTAAGGCTAAAGCCGTAATAATAGCCAGCTTAATACCTAAGCATATCGAAGAAGACGTTAAGTACTATGCAAAGCTTGGCGGAATTAAAGTTATAAGGTATAAAGGCTCAAGCTACGACTTAGGAACACTATGTGGAAAGCCGTTCCCAATAACTACAATAGCTATTTTAGATCCAGGTGAATCAAGAATACTTGAGATGGAGGGTTGATGAAGACTTGCCAGTAAGGCTAACAAGTGAAGAGTTAAGATTCATGGCCCTACTACACGATATAACAGGTGTCTCAGCCAGGGATTGCATTATAGACGATGAAAATAATAGCATAATATTCATAGTACCACCAGGAACCGCAGGTATTGCTGTAGGATCTAAGGGACGTAATGTCAGGAGGTTATCTAAGATATTAGGAAGGAGAATTGAAATCGTTGAATGGGCCGAAGATTTAGAGAACTTCGTCAAGAACATCTTCATTCCAGCTAGAGTCCTAGGTATAACACTTAATAAAACACCTGATGGTAGGAGGGTACTATACGTTAAGGTGAATCCTAAGGATAAGGGTATTGCAATAGGTAAGAATGGTAGGAATGTAAATAAGGCTAAGTTAATACTTAAGAGATACTTTGATATCGACGTAGTTTCAGTTGTGTAAGGTTTATAAGGATGTTTAAAATGCAGGTATAGGCTAAGGTGGGGTCTGTGCCTGGTAAGAAAGCACCTTCAGGTCTCTATGCTGCTAGGAAGTTAAGGTTAAAGAGACTTAAGTTTAGGTGGAGTCAGCGAGAATTTAGGATTAGAATGTTGAGACTTAAGGAGAAATATGACCCCTTAGAAGGAGCTCCAATGGCTAGGGGTATAGTATTGGAGAAGGTTGGTGTTGAGTCGAGACAGCCGAACTCAGCGTTAAGGAAGTGTGTAAGAGTTCAATTAGTCAAGAACGGTAAGGTAGTAACTGCATTCGTACCTTACGATGGAGGTATTACATTCATAGATGAACATGACGAAGTAATAATTACTGGCATAGGCGGTAGTAGAGGTAAGTCCATGGGAGACCTACCTGGTGTTAGGTATAAGGTCATAATGGTTAATGGAGTATCTCTTGATGCATTAATTAAGGGTAAGAAGCAGAAACCTGTTAGGTAATTACTCCATAAAATCCTCTTCCTCCTCGCCTTCCTCCAATTCCTTAGATATCCTTACTACGTCATCCGTTACGTAAATGGGTTTATTGAACAGTAGCGCTAAGAATATAGCATGACTAGGTATCATTACTTTCCTTAATCTTATACCGTCGATCTCGAGGAATAGGCTTGCCTTAAACGTCATAGTTCTTGAGTCAAAGCCGTCAATAACGACCATAGCTAAGTGCTTAGCTATACTCCTTAGCTTAGGAGATAGCATTATTAGTAACTCATATATAGTTTCTCTAATATCAAGACTATAGTCCATGTAAACATCATCACTTCTTAACTTAGCTATCGCCCTAGCTATCTCAGGGGGTACGTTGTAAAGTACGAAGTTATCTCCATTCTCTAAATAACATGTTAGTAACCCTACCTCAACATCATCATCTCTAGTAACTACTGGCTCGATATCCACGATCCTTAATACACTCTTATGCATTTCCTTTTACCACTCAAGTACCAGATTGAGTACAACTCTTAAAGATTTTAATGGTTATGACCTAGTTAGTAACCTTAATAAGTCTGTATAATAGGGGTATTTAGGTTGGTGT
>CAZUAD010000052.1:5961-9521 GCA_964618155.1 uncultured Desulfurococcaceae archaeon | reverse complement strand
ACAAGATACGTTAAAGAAGTTAAGGAAGGTGAATTTCCGTCAAAACAACATTACTTTAGTATGTCGGAGGACGAGTATAAAGTTCTCAAGTCTAAGTTAAGTAAGCTCAATAAATTAAGGTAAGTTAAGAACAAGCTTATCTTTACTTAAATCAATCAATCTACTAACTATACGCTTAAGTACCTTACTTAATACTTCATTATTATCGTATTCATTAACAATACTTAGGAGTTCAGATTTATTCACTTTCTTAAGTTTTCTTACCTCATGTATTAGATTGGGTATCGCTCTAACTACGTTATCTACTATTGTGATATTAGCTGCTCTAGCTGTTCGTGAGAGAGGGTTTAAGTCTATGGCGATAACCCTCTTACCTATTTTTCTTAAAGCTTCAGTCCGATCCCCATCCTCTAAAGCAACAAGTACGGTATCTGCTATTAGAATACCCTTAGGACTAACTCTTCTACGTTCACTAAATAATTCAGGTATTATTGCTGTTGCATCATCTACTCCTAAGACTTCACTAGCGCCGTAACGTTTAAGAACTTCAGCTATTTTTCGAGCTCTCTCCTCTGTTCTATAGAAGAGATTAACCTCAATCTTAGCATTAACTTCCTGGGCAAGTTCGACAATTTCCTTAGGAACTAATGCAGCTACGTTACCATTAACTGAAATAACAGGATATTTAGATAATAGGAGTTATGCTGCAGCTGCTCTAGTAGCCTTCATAGCTTCAGGCGTAGTGTATTCACCAATTAAGTAGTCAAAACATTCACCACGTCCATGAGCTATTAAGCCTTCAGGTACTACATAACCTTCCTTAAAACCTTCAACGAGTTTCTCTCTAATGATTAATGATTTATAACGTGGATGAGTCTTAGGTATTTTCGTCATTACCTTCAAACACCAGAGTACCTATTTGTACTGGAGTTAATAATTTAGGTCTACATAATTTTGAAGCCTCTAATGACTTAGTAAGATCATCTATACACTCCTTCTCTACCGCAATTACCAATAACTTCTTTTTTACGTAATAACCAAGTATGCACCCCCTTCTGATGAGATGTTTAATCAAGCTTCTTACCTTACTATCTAAACTACTACTCAAAAACCCGACTGATCGACTGAAAGCATATGAGGCATCAAAGAATGTCTCAATGTTAGGTGATGAAATTAATTTTCTATATGCCTTAAGCCCGTAATCTAAGAAGATCTTCATATTCGTTTTCAACATATTGGGTGTTAAGATTGAAGGCTTACTCTCAAGCTCACAGACTACCACCCTTAATCCGCTTTTAAAGTTTATTTTCTCTACAATGCCAATGGTAGGTGGACCAATTCTTAATCTTAGAGCGAGAGGGCCTCCATGAATTTGTGCTATTACATCACCTAAACCTGTAAGATTAACTACTTCAGCTTCATGAGCTACAATACCTGCCTTATAAATTTGTAAACTACCAGTTAACTTCTTAATTAACGCTAATGAGTAAGCTATACTTATGGCAGAACTTAAAGCGTAACCTAAACCTAAATCACCTAAACTACTACCATGTATTATGACGTAACTTCTTGAGCCCACCCCTAAGATGTCTTCTATAGTCTTTAAGATAGATAAATTATCTATGCATGAATTATTGAATATGAAGGAACATTCAGTCTCTACACTACGAAAACTTACGTTAAATACTGCCGGGGGATATAGAACTAAGCCAGCACCTAATGATCCTGAGGTAATGGGATTACCTGTTAATAAGGGAGCCCAGAACCCACTAATATGTAGTGGAATTAGGATCTTCACTTTTTAATCATCACCTTAACTTTATCGAGAATTATCCTAGCTATGACTGTTTTAGGTGCCTTGGGTATTTCCAAAACTTCATTCTTAGTGATTATTAGTACTTCATTAAAATCTGATGCGAATCCTATGTCTTTTCTACTTACATCGTTAGCTACTATGATATCAAAACCCCTGTTCTTTAGTTTATTAATAGCTAATAACCTCAGCCTTTCTTTATCACCTTTAACGTACTCAGCACTAAAACCCACCATTAATCCCTTAAAGAACTTTCTAATCTCAAGTGATATTTTAGGGTTAAGCTCTAAGTATAGTGGTCCTAACTCTCTTTCACTACTTACCTTCTCCTTAAAGCTTTCTCTAAACCTAAAGTCGGTTGGAGCAGCTGCCATTATTAAGGCATCGTAACTATCTTTAGCTAGCTTCTCTCTTACCACATTAAGCATTTCCTCTGCAGTAGTGACTTCCTTGGTCCTTATGTAGTAAGGCTTACTGGTTGTTAAAGGTCCGTGAATTAATGTTACCTCTGCACCTCTAAAATATGCTTCCCTAGCTATTGCTACACCCATCTTACCACTACTAGCATTGGTTAGGAACCTTATAGGATCTAAGAACTCCCTAGTAGGACCTGCTGTAACGAGTATTTTAAGTCCCTTTAAATCATTACCTCTTAAAGTTTGAGCTTCAACAGCTGCAAGTACATCATCTATAGGTGCTATCTTAGCCCTATTTTCTTCAATCCTTGGAGGAATCACCGTGACGCCATAACCCTTTAACTCATTAATCGATTTTTCTAGGGGAGGTGATTTCCATAAATTATAATGCATTGCTGGAACAATTATTACTGGCTTACCTAAACCTAACATACTCAAGGCCAGCAACGTAACTGAGGTATCACCTATACCTGAAGAGATCTTAGAGATTGTATTGGCGGTTGCAGGACATATAAGCATCGACGAGGCCTTCCTGCTTAAGGATATATGCCCTACCTCACCTCCGAACTCAGTATATACCTTATTACCGGTAGCCCATTCAAGTAGTGTTGGTGTTACTAACTTAGTAGCTTCCTTACTCATAACAGCAATGACGTCAGCACTTCTCCTAATTAACTCTCTAATGATGTCAATGCATCTATATACGGCTACCGATGAGGTTAGGCCTACTACTATAGTTTTACCTTGGTAAATATCATAGTATGAACCCCTAATTTCATTAGCAGGGTGGTATTCGTAAATCAATATGACTACCTCATCAATGTAAACTTAAAAGACAACCTTAATAAATTAACTTAGGCGGCATGAATTGAGTAAAGAATTTAGTTTCGTCATTAGAGAAGCTAAGGAAAGTGATCTAAGAGACGTTATAAACATAAACTTACTAACACTACCTGAACATTACCCTGAAAGCTTTTGGAGAGATCACCTAATCATGTGGGGTAAAGCATTTCTTGTAGCTGAGGTATCATCTAAGATAGTAGGCTACGTCATGTGTAGAGTTGAGAGTGGCTTTGGTCATATCAAAAGATCTTGGAGGAGGCTAGGACATATAATCAGTATTGCAGTCCTACCAGAATTTAGGAGAAGAGGGATAGGAACGGCTTTACTCAAAGAAGCTATAGAAAGACTCAAGAAATATTATAACGTTGATGAGGTTTACTTAGAAGTAAGGGTTAGTAATGAAGCAGCAATAAACCTCTATAAGAAACTAGACTTTAAGATAGTTAAGGTGATTAAGTTTTACTATCTGGATGGAGAGGATGCCTATT
>CAZUAD010000052.1:4842-5951 GCA_964618155.1 uncultured Desulfurococcaceae archaeon | reverse complement strand
CTATTTAATGGCTAAGGAGATCTAAAACCGAAGGAATACAGCTTACCATCACTCAATGTTAGGCTAACAAACTCCCCTAAACCTCCTTTAAGTCCTATGTAAATCCTATTATTCATGAAGCATGCACCATTAACTGTTGTATGAGTAAAGAGTATGATGTCTTTCACATATGTATTAATCAATTTACTTATGTTCCTTAAACCTATACTTACAACTTTATCTTTAATTTTAACCTCATTAAGGCAAGAATATGGAGGGAAATGCGTAACTAAGATGTTTACCTTCTTACCTTGGCTTCCCTCTGCAGCCAATCTATTTATATCTTGGTGTGGTTGAAGACCACTTATACCAGCAACTGTAATGCCCTTTATAGTTACCATCCTACCATCCAGTAAAATTCCGAGGTCACGAGCTCTCTTTGTTATTAATATATCATCTTCATCGCCACTCACTATAAGGACGCTATGAGCGTTATTACTCTTATATAACCTTACGATAAAGTTAGGATCAGGGGTACCGTCACCTCCTAGTAGTATAAGGTCATATTCCATATCTAATAGCTTACCTATTAACTTTAAAGCACGTGATTCCCTAAGACCTAACCTAGCTATAAAAGCTATCTTCAACTTAGAAGTCATCATTAATCACTTAAATATTCTTAACTCCTTAAACCATAAATAGGTAAATATAGATGCTGCCAATAAATCTGATATGGATCCAAAATTCACATTAGTGCTTCTAAGCCAAGATTTAATTAGTGATTCACTACTTGATGCTAGGATAATGTTTTGAAGTATTAGATTAAAGGTAAGACCGAAGGACCTTACTAGCTCAGAGTCTATTACTTGAGTAGCTAGCTCTGAATGTATTTGCTTGAGCCTCATTAAGCATTGTGGGCTCATATACTCGCATATCTCAAATATTTTAGTAGCTATCTTGAATGTTAAAGGATATCCCTCAATGACCTCCTTAGAATTAATGTCCCAGTAAGATGAATACTTAAGTATTGTGTAGAGATCGAAATCATTAGTATTGCTTAGGTTGTTGGATACATCAGGTATGATTCCAATAAACCTTCCTAGGTACTTAGGTGATGCCTCTCTTAATGC
>CAZUAD010000052.1:0-4832 GCA_964618155.1 uncultured Desulfurococcaceae archaeon | reverse complement strand
TAAGACATGGAGTTAATTCAGCTATGAGGCATTTTCTAATATTAATTGTGTCATTACGGTCCTTACGTCTAGTTAAAGAGCATCTTGTTAGTGAAAATGTTAATGGTATGCTGAGTACTAAGTATCCTAAAGCTGTGTTAGTCTTAATAAGTTTATGCTTAAGTATCCTTCTCACAGCTTTTAGTATGTATCTACTTAAATCAACACAAGTACTTACTAATGATTTACGTATTAATTCCTCAAATAAAGGTGTAAGTATTGATGATGTTAATGCGTACTTAACTATGTCTAGATCCTTAATAGGCTCAAGTAAGGATACCGTTGAAAGTTTGTTAGGTATTAGTGCTTCAATAAGGATTGATGCAGCAGGTATTACTGCAAATTCTTGAGCTAACTCATTGTACTTGTTAATCAGATTAAACACCTTCTCTAATGTTTACGTACTTTATAACGTATATTTTCTCAACCTCCTTCTTAAGTACCTGCTTCCACCTATTTCCTATAGCTAATATAGAGAATATGCCTATGGGTAAGGCACCGGCCATCCTTATTAACCTAATGAGAGCTAAACTTGTGCGACCAGTGTTTAAGAGATCATCTACTATTAATACTCTGTCATTACTACTTAGTGCATCAACAGGTAAGAAGAGGTTTATGACGGCAGGAGGATCTCTAGCTATGTAGCTTGTCTGATAGTAATTCTTTATACCTACATCAGGTCTTTTACGTGCAATAACTAATTTAGCATCTAATGCATCTGCGACATTTACGGCTATGGGTATACCGTCAACCTCAACTGTAGCAACAGCTGTTATGTTATAACGACTGAACTCCTTATATGCAAGGTATGAGAATATCTTTAGTATACTTACATTATATATTATCTTTGATATATTGAATATGTTACCATCAACAGTTATTATATTATTCTCAAATATCCTATTTATTATTGCAGGTGCTGTAAGCTTCTTTATAAGCTCTTGAGCTCTCTCAACACTAGGAACTATCTTCATGTTAATATACCTCCACAATGCAGGTGCTGGAAGGCCTGTAATCTCCTCTAGGTCTCTATACTTGAAGATTTTCTTGTAAGATCTTAATAGTTCGATAGCAAACATCCTGATATCGGTTAACACTTCTAAACACCTATAAAGAACTTGATATACGCATTAATAAACATTTTAATTGTACTACGATAACAATTTAATTTAGATTCGATTTACCTAGTTAATCTATATAAATTTGTTATTTTGTCGTAGCTGCTCCAGCTACCTTATCTAGGAAGTTCCTATCACCTACATCGTAAGCTAATTTAGAGGTGACTCTTTCTATAATTTCTTCAACATCCTTGTAAAGGCTTATGACCTCATCCATAACTATTAGTTGGGGTTTTCCATCATCACTATTTACTACGATTAAATTAGTCCTAACACCTACCTCCTCTCTTAAGTACGTAGTTATAGTCCATAGCTTCCTCATAAACTTAGAGTTATTCGTTAACGGTAGCTTAGCTATTAAAGTAAGCATCTTCAACCTAAGCACCAAATCAAAACTAACTACATAAGCACCTTAAAAGATGTACAATAAATTAATAGGTCATACTCAGATAAGTTTAAATACTTTAACGTAGAAATAGAGTATTTAAATGGGGTGGGAGTGTATGGTTCATGTAGGTAAGGTTAAACGTGAAGATGAGTTACAGGTTGTTTACGAAGATGAAGATGTAGTTGTTATTAGAGCTCCCGATGATAGGGAGTTAGAGAAGTTGGTAATAAGTATTATTAGGAGGAAGGGAAGACCTGTAACGTGGAAGGAGCTTAGGAAGGAGTTAAGTGGTCTTGCAGGTGAGGATAGGTTAAGGAAGGTATTGATAAACCTCATTGAGAGAGACGAAATTGTAGAAATGATTGATGGTTCCTTCGGACTTAAGGGTATGGAGTTAACATACGTACCTAGAAGACTAAAGAAGAGGGTAAGGCCTCTAGTACCAACTAAGTTCAGAATAAGATGGGGGCCAATAATTGAAGCGACAGGTAGTATCTCAGCTGCAATCCAGTATCTAAGGGAAGTTAAGCTAAGAGAGAGACAGCCAATAAACTAAGAGTTAAGCCTAAGTAAAAATAAGACTCCTTTTTCTCATTAAACTTGACCTTTTATCTATTGATGGGGTTATTGAATTGTGTGAAAAAGTTAAAACGGTAAGGATTGTTGGACGATCAGTCTTTATAGAATTAGAGAGTGGTGCTAAAGCCTTCATACCTTTGGAGAAGATATGTGGTGCTATCAAAAGATTCAATATATGTTTAAATCATGAAAAGATAAAGTGTTAGTCAACAAACTTATCTAATACTCTCATACACTTCTTTAAAGGCTAGGGCATCACCTTCAAGATTAGGTGACTCAGATATTACTACACCCTTAACATTAAACTCCTTAAGGACCTTAGCTACATCCCTCCAATTGAATTGTGATTCATTAAAGTTTAGATGCCTTCTTTCACCCTTTGGTCCATACTCCATACCTGATACATGAATATGGGCGTTATCTAGGGCGTACCTGCCAAGCCTTCTCTCAACCTTTACTAGAACCTCACGGAATTTATCATAGCTATTGTATTCACCTAAAGTTCTCGCATATAGGTGTGCGAAATCTATGCAGGGAAGGGCCATATCTATACCATCAACTATGTCTAAAACCTCATCTAATGATCCAACCTCAGCTAAGCCGCCCATGATCTCAGGTCTTACCCATATGCTAACACCCTGATCTATGAGAGTTTTTACAATATTCTTAACATGCTCCCTAACTCTCCTTACAGCTTCATTAGAGCTCAACTTACCGTAGTAACCTGGATGAAATACTACAGACCAAGCACCAGCAAGATAACCTATTCTAGCACTGTCAAGTATCCTCTTAACCGATGCCTTGACCTTAGACTCATCAGGGGATAGTAAGTTTATGTAGTATGGGGCATGAACAGTTAATAAGACTCCTAATTCTAAAGCAACCTCCCTAGTCTTCAGAGCTAATTGCTCACTCATTCTAACACCTCTAACGAATTCAATTTCCATAGCATCAAGACCTAACTCAGCAACCCTTCTAACACCTTCAGGTGTAGACTTCTTAGGTGTGGAAATGGGTATTCCAGCAGTCCCTATATGAAGCTTTGAAACCTTCCGCACAAATAATCCCCAATAAGAATGCTTTCCCTAAATTTAAGCAAGAAATCTACCCAACGTAAGGGAGATACTCGTGCTTACTCAGTACATTAAATGGCTAACTTATTAGGACAACCTTCAATGGGATGAACTTATGCTCGTAATATAAATAGGTTATTAAGGTGTACTATGGAAGACTCTCGCCTGTTAGCACACTAAGCAGTGATTTAATTAACTGAATACCTCTCTGTGACAGCTTTATATTCCTACCATCAGTTAATACTAACCCGCTTTTCTGTAACTTCAGTAAAGACTCCTCTACATCCTCCTTTGGACATGAGGTTAAATCGTATATTTCATTAATACTTATTACAGGGTCATTATGAGTATACCTCTCATAAAGTATAGTAATAATTAGCAAGGATGCATTAAAGCATGCAGTACGTCTCATCTTATAGCTCTTAGCCTTCACAATAGTATTGTATGTTTCAGATGCCCTCATACCACACCTCCTAACTATTTAGCCGCCTATAAACTACTTCAAATAGTTAATATTAATACGTTAAATTTAAAGCACGTTATAATGCTATTACCTGCAATATCAATAAATCCTCAGTATTCCATTAGAGTGTATTATTAGGCTGGTAATACTTAAACTATTGAATTTCCACAGAGATTCATTAGTTGAAAATTGTTCTTAAAATATTTTATAATATTTACATAAAATAACTAACTTCCTAACGTTGCTTTAAATAAGGGTTAATATATTTCTTATTCAACGCTATCAAATGCCATGCTAATAAGTCCTATGTAGGGTTAAGCGACATTATAATTATGCCCTTATAAAGGTAGATATAAGGTTATCAGGACTTGTAAACGTTAAAGGTTTAATCATAGTTAGGAACTTATAGTTACTGTAAAGTTAGGGATAAATATAGGTTACTTAAGGTCACCATAAGGTAGCATATTAAGGTGATGGTTGTCTTCTCTACTTAAAACCTAAGGTACTTCTTAAGTATCTTTACTTAATCTCCTACCGTATGATTTACCAAGTATATAATGACCTTATGAGGTTTTATGTCATGTGAAGGGGCTATTATGCTTATATTAGATATGCTGTATAGGACATCGCTAGAATACATCGAGGCTGGATGAGGTAACAGGATCCATTTAAGAATCCCTCTTGCATCATAACATGAGATTGAACCCCATACAGTAGTACCTAAATAATCGCACTTCATATCGCCTCCATACTCTTTTATAACATTTAAATAAATTCTATGAGTTCCTGTAAACGTATTCTTTATCTCATCTAACTTAAAAATATACATACGCGATATAGAATAACAATGAAGCACCCCATCGCAAGGACCACGGTAAGTAAGCACTTCTCTGATAGTACTTAGTATCTGAGGATTTATGAAGAAATTAAAGAAACCTCTATATGAATCACTAGTCACGTTAAATATCATATTATGTAAATTTACAAGAAGCTCCCCCTCATAAGTAACCTTAGTCAAGTTCCTTGAGCACTTAACTGCGTTAGGACATGAAATTTTAGTTATGTTGAAGATTGTTACGTTAACTTTAACGAGCGCATTATCGACATCCCTACTTAAGACCTTTAAGGTTAAACATAAAAGACCTTGAATCTTAACGAAACTACCTGACTTA
>CAZUAD010000051.1:8034-9880 GCA_964618155.1 uncultured Desulfurococcaceae archaeon | reverse complement strand
GAGGAATCCCCGCCCGGAACGCTGGTGGTCCCGGGTTCAAATCCCGGCGGCCCCACCATGAAGTTCCTTAAGCCTTTCTACTACCTTTAAATTACGTATCAGCTGAAGCGCCTTCCTAACACCTTCCTCAAGAGTTTCTGCTGATACATTAACTATTATGTTTGTCCCCTTAATCTTAAATCTAAACCTCTCCTCATTAGCGTATACGTACTCCTCAATTAATTCTAACTCTATCTTTTCACTCATCTCCCTTACCTACATCTCAGATAAGGTTTTATTACCTTAAAAGTCAACTACTTAGTAGATGATGAGCGCCCTATCCGTCTCAAAGTTTGATGTTGAAAGGCACCCCGGCTGATTAGGTGAGGTTCATGGAGTTAAAAGATATGGTAATCAAATTACTAGAAAGGTTAGGGAGAGCGACATATGAAGATCTAGTTAAGGAGTTAGTGAAGGAGGGTGTCATTGTCGATAGTCTAAGCTTACGTAAGGTCTTAGCCAATCTAATTAAGAATGGAGTAGTTGTAAAAGTACCTAATCCTCAAAGAATGAAGTTTGAGTATATGTTAAGCTCTAGGAGCTATCCAGAAGACTAATCTTGAACCGTCATCTGATGTAAGTGTTATTTTCATGGGAAGTCCTGAACCAAACTCTACCGTAGCTATTTCAGCTACGTCGAATGAAGTAGCTATGGACTTCAGTAAGTCTACGTCATATCTACTAGATACCATAGATTCCTTAGATTCAAGTCCATATAGGGGCTTATCTAAACTCATAATCTGCTTATACATTTTGTTTTCTGCTCTAGAGATAACCTCAACATTACCCTCCTTATAAATAATCTCAAGTTCTTCACCAACTAATTTAGCATCTCTCACAAGCTTCTTAAGATCATCACTAGCTATCTGGAACCTAACAGGCAGTTCTAGTTGTAGGGATTGAACAGGTTCTACACCTGCCTCACTAATCTCTATATCATAAGCTCTCTCAGCGCCTGTTCGCATGTTCGTTAATATTAGCTTAAGATACCTTGAACCCTCCTCATAGGATAGCGTTACTGTATCCTTTCTTAAAGCTCTTCGAACAGCTTTAAGCATTTGATCTCTAGAAGCAACCACCGATACCTCACCTGAAGTTTCAAAGGATTCAAAGGCAGCCCTAGGTATATTAACCTCAACTAGGATGTTTTTATCAGGGCTTAAGGCCCTGATGAGTAAGTATTCCTCCGTAACTTGAATAGGTACTTCACTTAAGGGTTTTAAAGCACCCTGTAATAGCTTCTTAAAAGTGCTACCATTTGGGTAAGTGACCTTAAACATACACTACCCCAATACTCCATCTCCTCAAAAACTTTAATAAGATTCGTCTTAGATTACACATACAATACTATTTAAGCACTTAATAATTAACATACTAGGTGCTGCAATGTCAGTAAGGCTCGTTAAGTCATTCTTAGGGTACCTATACCTTGAATGTAATGTTGATGTAGCTATTAAGTTACTTGAGTATGTCAAAGATAAATTGAAAAGAGATACTGAAGATGTTAATGACGCGTTAAGAATAATTAAGAATTTCGATGTATTTTACGAGATGGCCAGGAAGAAGTTTAAGGACTACATAGCACCTAAGAAGAGGGAATCAGATCTTATCAGGGGCTTAGTATTTATTGACAAGATTAGACTTGAGAAATCAGATGATGTAAGGAAAGTGGTATTAGTATTTGATAAGAGAGTTGATAGTGAGACCTTAAGGAGGATATTAAGTGAGTTAGGAGTTAAGTTTGAAGAGGTTATTCAGTAAATTACGTGTTAATTACCTCCTTCTCCTTTTTCTTGATACCCTCCTT
>CAZUAD010000051.1:235-8024 GCA_964618155.1 uncultured Desulfurococcaceae archaeon | reverse complement strand
ATTACTTCCTCCTTAATCTCTTCTTCAGAACTCTCCTCCTCACTCATAATATCCCTTTTTCTCGTATTAACTAACTCCTAATATAAACTTTAACGTAATAAACCTTACCCGAACCTCTGCTCCAGGTGAGGAATTCGAACTCCTTCATAGTGTCAAGAATTTGATTAATCTTATCCATGACCTTCTTATTCTCACTAATACCTAACTTACTCAATGTTGTCTTCATGAGACCTTTAACCATAGGAAATACCATAAACCACTTAAAGTTCCCTAAGATGGCATCACTAACATCACTAAGACTCTGTGTTACAGCAATTACGTTAATACCAAATTTCCTTCCTTCTCTAAGTATTTTACCTAATACCCCTTCTCTATACCTGCTTATGAAGTTATGAAACTCCTCAACAACTATGAAGGTTAATTTGTCTGTTTTCCTTTTCAACTCATTAAAGATTAACCTTAGCATTATTTCAACATATACCCTCATAACTGATAAACCGCTGATTCCTCTTAAGTTTATTATTAATGGCTTTGTGATGACCTCGCTAATACCTGTAGGTCCTAATACACCTTCACCCATAATCTCCTTTAATGCTCTCATGTAGGGTATGAGTGATCTAATGTTATGGTGGTCAACGTAAAGACCATATTTGTTCATTAAAATCTCCTTCGGCGTTAATAGTAATTCGTTCATTAAGTCAAGTAAGTCCTTTAATGTAGGTCTATCATGTTTACTCAGTAAGATCTCAATGATCTTTCTTAAGGTTTCTCTTTGAACATCACCTAGTTTAAAGGTATCCGTGATAACATTCACTATTTCATTAATGTCTATAACCCCCTTTCTAAGCATGCTAATTACATCAATAGGATTACTTTTAGGATTCACTTCTACTACGTCCTTGAATTCTAAGTACTCTCCATGAGGATCAACAACAATTATCCTAAAGCCTTTAGTAGTTAATTGCTTTAGAAGCTGCTTAACTAAGGTTGTCTTACCAGTACCTGTAGCACCAACTACTAGTATATGGTTATTTTCACCGTAGACTGGATTAAGACATAACTCACCTAGATTTTTACCTTTAGGTATCGCTAGTAATATCTTACCTAATGCCATAATACATTGCTTCTCAACTTCTTTCTTAGTAACAAATGCTGTCTCAGTACTGTACATTGCTGAAGTAATACCTATTAGTAATGGAATACTTACAGGTATTAGAGATGAAATTCCACCGTATATGAAATTAGAGATTATAGAGTATCTTAAACTTAATTGCTGTACCATCATAGAGTAAATTACTGCTGCAACGATGAATACAATTAATAGCCCTATGTCATAGAGATTATACTTAAAATTAAATAAGGTACTCATTAGCAGTAGATTTGGCTTAAATCCTACGAAAACAGTCACGGATGATATAAGCAGTAAGAAACCAGTAACACCTAGGAGTTCTACTAAGGCTTTTTTCGTAGTATCTAAGTTCGTATATGTCTTAAACTTAAACATATAAGCTAAGTCATTTACTGCATTCCTGAAAAATGAAGTGGTTAGGGAGAGAGTTAATGTGTATGAAGCTATGGCGATAATCAATAGCTGTAAAGTTACATTTAAAGGAATACCTAAGTAATTACTTAAACCGAGCACTGCTAAGAGTAGGAAGAGGTATTCTGAGGTGATCATGGTTAATCTTGGACTCCTACCTACACTATATCCTAAAACAGCTGGTACGATCATTAATATAACTACTACGTATGAAGCTGTTATTGGCGTCAATGAAGTATATATAATGATTATTAAGAGTATAGTGTTAAGTACTGTAAGTATTAATGAGGTCGATAACGTTCTTACATCACATTTAAACACCATATCATTCTTAGATTACTCTTAAGAGTAATAAATTTGCCAGTAACTACTTAAAAAGGAATTAAATAGTATGGTTAATACCAGTAATAGTAAGGAAGTGCTAAGATGCCTTCACGAGAAGTTAGTCAATATTATGGGTAAGTATGGGTATGTAACGTTAACTCCCATACAAAGGTTAGCTATACCTAAAGTATTATCATGTAAAAACACATTAGTGATAGCGCCAACAGGTAGCGGAAAAACAGAAGCTGCGCTCTTCCCAGTAATATCTGACATATTAAATTACGAGCGAAAACCCATAGCTGCACTATACATAACACCCTTAAGAGCTTTAAATAGAGATATATTTAACAGACTTAAGAATCTATGTAGAGATTTAGGTATATCAATAGATATAAGACATGGAGATACACCTCAAAGTCGTAGAAGATTAATTAATGAAAGACCTCCTCATATACTAGTTACAACACCTGAAACTCTATCATTTATACTGATTAATAGTAAGTTAAGGAATGCCTTAAAGAATCTTTCATGGGTAATTATTGATGAACTTCATGATCTACTAACCAGTAAGAGAGGAAGTCAGTTACTCCTCAACGTAGGAAGGCTTAGGCAGCTATCTAAGTCATTTAGGTTAGTAGCTTTATCAGCTAATATAAGTGATATCGATAAGGTTAAGGAATGTATATCACCGGACTCAAGAGTCTGTGAAGCAATCATTGAGTCTATAAGAGATGCTGACATAAGGGTTATGTATCAGGGTGCTAGGGAAAAATATGAATTAATGTATGAAGTAGTAAGAGGTTATGGTAATGCATTAATATTTACTAACACAAGGGATGAAGCTGAGTGGTTAGGGAGTAAACTAGCTAATCTAGGACTTGAGGTAAGGGTTCACCATGGTAGTCTTTCACGTGAGGAGAGAAGTACTGTTGAAAAGTTGCTTAAGGAGGGTCGTATTAATGCTGTAATAGCTACATCAAGTTTAGAGCTAGGCATAGATGTAGGGTATGTACCCATAGTAATTCAATCATCCTCACCAAGACAAGCTAGTAAGCTGCTACAAAGGATTGGTAGATCAATGCACAGAATAGGTATGAAAGCGCATGGCATCATAGTTACCTCCAGGTCTTTAGACGATATTCTTGAATCGTTGGTCCTAGCTAGAAGGACCTTAGAAGGTAATCTAGAAGACCTACCAATACATTACTCCCCCCTAGACGTACTAGCTCATGCAATAGTTGGAATGAGTCTTGAGGATGTTAATGGTGTAAAAATTAATGATATATTTGACTTGGTCAGGAAGGTAAGGGTATATGAAAATATAGATTTAAGTGATGTAGAAGCCTTAATAGGGTTACTCGAGGAACTAGGTTACATTAAGAGGCTTGGTGATAAAATTAAAGGAACTGAGAAAGGTAGGCTTTACTACTTAAAGACAACAACCATAGTTGATACATCACATTACGTAGTAATCGATATAGTAACTAATAAGAGGGTAGGACTACTTGATGAAGAGTTTGTTATATTGGATCTAGAAGGTAGTGATGGCATTGTCTTAGCTGGTAGGCCTTGGCGTGTAGTAGGTTTAGATGATGACCATAGAAAGGTATTAGTTGAACCATTAAGTGAGGGTGAAGCATTAATACCTTCATGGGTTGGTGAGACCATACCCGTACATTATAAGGTTGCTAGAGAAGTATGTGGATTAAGGAAGCTAATAGCGTTGGGATACATTCCAAAGATATATCAAGAGCTAATCGATAACGAAGCATTAAATTACGTTAAGGACATAATAACCAGTCACTTAAACAGGGGATTTCCGTTACCTACCGAGAATTTACTACTAATTGAGATTGTTCGCGGTGATCACCCATTAATAATAATCCACACATGCCTAGGAACAAACGGAAATAGAGGCTTAGGTATAGTTATCTCTAAATTACTTACAGACTACCTAGGAGTTACACCTACATTAAAAATAGACCCTTATAGGATAATACTACAGCTACCAGCAAGTTTTAGTGATGAATATCTTAAACACGTCATTGAGAAAGTATTTAAGGTTATCAGTCAAGGTGATGAGAAACTAGTTACTAATTCACTTAAAAGAACGAGGTTATTTGATTATGTGTTATATAAAGTTCTTAGTAGGCTTGGTATTGTAACACCTGAACAACCTAGAAATGTTGTTCGTACATTACTTTCAAGATTCTCTAGTAATAAAGTAGTAGTTAAGGAGGTAATTAATGAAATATTCACGAGGTATGTGGATATTAATGCTATACTAACCTTTATGAAGAAATTAGGGTCGGGAAAGATCCAGATTAAGATAGTAGTTACTAATGAGCCTTCACCATTGGGTTCTGAAGGTCTTAAAACCTCGGTATATAGGGAGAAGGTTGAGATTAAGTCCTTACCTCGTAAAGTACTTATAGAGCTTATAAGGAGAAGGATAGAGTCTACCGAAATAACGTTAATTTGTATGATGTGTAGATACTCATGGAGATCTAAAGTAATGGAGCTATCTGACAGAATAAAATGCCCAAGATGCGGGTATGGATTAGTAGCGCCGTTAAAGCGTAATAGTAATGTGGATGAAGTACTTAAAATAGTAGAGAAGGGTATGAGGGCAGGCCGTAACTACAAATTTGTTTTGAGTAATGATGAAAGGAAGGTATTTGAGGATTTAATGGATAGGTCTAAGTTAGTACTAATATATGGTAAAAAAGCGGTTATAGCTCTTCAAGGTAAGGGTATAGGACCTAAAACTGCACAGAGGCTCCTTTCAGAGCTCTTATCTAATGATGAACTTTACATTAAAATATACGAGTTTGAGAAGCTTTACGCACGTACGAAAAGGTATTGGAAGTAGGTTAGTTTAGCAACTTTAATTTACCTCCATACTCTGAAATCTTATTGGATTAGGTTGGTAGAATGCCTTGGTCTCTAATAGAGATACTAAGGAAGAATCCAGACATAATGAGATTAAATCTAATGAAGAGATTCATGGATCCGTACCTAGTTGATGAATTCCTGAGTATAGATAAAGAGTGGAGAAGAATTCAAACAGAGCTTAATAAGTTAAGGCATAAGCATAACGTAATAAGCTCGCAAATACCTAAATTATCACCTGAAGAACGTAAGAAGAAGATTGAGGAAGCAAGGAATCTCTTAAAGATCATAGAGAGTTATGAAAGGAAGCTTAAGGAAGTAAGTGAGTATCGTAGAAAGCTAATCGATAGTATGCCTACCATAATACATAAGGATGTACCCATAGGACCTGATGAGACCTTTAATAGAGTAGTGAGGGTATGGGGTAAAGCGAAAGTTCAGAAAAAGCATTTGAGGGTGTTCTTAGCTGAAACTTTAGGTCAAGGACATCCGATGGATTATGAGGTAATTGAATACGAAGTTATAGGTCATGCCGACATGCTAGAGAAGGTTCTTAGGTTAGGCGATACCTACAAGGCTGGTGAGGTTGCAGGTTCTAGATTCTATTACCTCTTTGACGACATAGTATGGCTTGATATGGCACTATTAATGTACGCCATAGACTTTCTGACAAGTAAAGGCTTTAAACTTGTTTTACCCCCCTATATGCTTAAAGGTAAGTATATGAGTGCTGTTGAGGAGTTGGAAGCCTTTAAGGATGCACTGTATAAGATAGAGGGTGACGACCTTTACTTAATAGCTACAGCAGAACATCCTCTGGCAGCTCTTCACGCAAATGAGATAATTGGTGAGGAGGACCTCCCTCTACTTTACGTGGGTATTAGCCCTTGCTTCAGGAGGGAAGCAGGCGCGGGTAGTAGAGATATTAAGGGTATATTCAGGGTTCATCAATTCCATAAGGTTGAGCAATTCGCTTTCACGCTCCCTGAGCAGAGCTGGGATGTCTTTAACATGTTAATTAGGAATGCTGAGGAGCTCTTTAAGGGCTTAGGAATACCATTTAGGGTTGTCAACATAGCATCTGGCGAGTTAAATCTAAGGGCAGCCATGAAGTACGATCTAGAGGCTTGGTATCCAGCACAAGGCAAATTCAGAGAACTCGTCAGCTGTAGCAACGTTATTGACTGGCAGGCTTATAGATTAAACATAAGATTTGTGAGGAGGAAGGGCATGACTAAGGACTTCGTTCATATGCTTAACTCAACAGCAATAGCAAGTACGAGAACCATTACGGCAATTTTAGAGAATTACCAACATGAGGATGGAACCATAGAAATACCTAAAGTCCTAAGGAAGTATCTTGAACCATTTAATAAAGCTCCTAAGGAGTACATATACCCAGTTAAGAAAATTAAAAGAAGTACGTAAGAGCGTAAAAGCGAAAACTCTATATTTATTAATTAAGTAAGCTAATTTACTAGTGATGAGTTGTGAGTGTAGATAAGAAAATTATAGCGTTCTTAAAGAACAATCCAGGAGCAACTCCTCGTGAGATAGCTGATGCTTTAGGTATACCTCTAAATCTTGTTAGGGTTTTGCTTACGAGATTAAGAGAATCAGGATACGTTATGAAGTCTAGTAGGGGAGGCTACGTAGTTAGGGTTACGAAACTTCATGAAGCCGAAGTAAGTGAGGAGGAATTGAGAGTGCATGATGTAATGGGCGCGGAGAAGACCTCCCATGAAACCCTTACGGACATACTTAATGCATTAAGGAAAGAAATAGATGAGCTTAAGAAGAGGATAAGCAAGATAGAGTCTGAACTTTCTATAATAAGGAAAAGTATAAAGGAACGTCCTTACATTGAAGTTAAGCCTAGATTAAGTGAAATCAAGGGTGAAGTTAAGGAGAGAGAGGAAGAGGATAAGCTAATTAGTGAGCTAAGATCGAGAAAAGTTTTAAGCATAGATGAGGCAAGGAGATTAGCTATTAAGTCGTTAGAAACGTACTTCACTCAAGGAATTATAATACCTATATCAAACTATGTTGTTCTAAAGGAATTTTATGATGAAATGAAGAGGAAGTTCCCTATAAAGATAACTGATGTTGGTAAATTAAGTAGGGAGGAGAGATTAGTTCTTGATGCATTGATAAAGGAGGGAATGGTTTATTTACATGGTGGTAGAGAGTATAGGCTCATTGAGTAGCTACCTTAATGACTAAATTAGTAAGTCTCTCTATAAGTTTATTAAGTAATTTTAAGCCCTTCTGAGGCGATGCTAGATCTGGCCTTCCGAACGCACCATTACATACTCTAAGGGAGGCTTCAGGTTTATACATATGTACTTTAGGACGCTTAGTTAGATCAAGACTATGCCAAAAGTCATCATACTCTCTATGAGGTTTACATCCCTTACTTATTAGATCCTTCTCTACATTAAGACCTAATACCATGGCAAGGCTTGTCTCAACTTCATCTGCATGAAAGAACTTTGTTTCAAATACCTCATTAATTACATCACCAACAACATCCCAGATATTCACATATACTACTAAACCTTTACCTAAAGATTCTATAGCCTCCCTACATGCTATCCTTAAAGCTTCCTCGTTCCCTACATGAGCATTTAATATTATGATAGCTTTTACCCCTTGGGAGATTACCTCCTTAATAATACTCTTTACTAGCTCTATGAATACTTGTGGTGTTAATGTAATTGTTCCCTTATAAGCCTTCCACATAATACTTAATCCGTAAGGTATTGGAGGGAGTTTTAGGAGGTATACCTTACTTCCTACCTCCTTAATCTTATTTACTAGTAAGGATGCTATCTTATCAGCTATCATAAAGTCCGTACCTAATGGAAGATGTGGGCCGTGTTGCTCAATACTACCCACGGGTAGAAGTGCAATTACTTTATACTTCTTAGACTCTATCAGCTCTCTTAGTTCAATCCAGGTAAGTTCACTCCAAGTTTTCATAGTAGCATAGGCACCTTTATGGGGCTTTCAAGTAATTCCTTAGTTAATGGG
>CAZUAD010000051.1:0-225 GCA_964618155.1 uncultured Desulfurococcaceae archaeon | reverse complement strand
GAACGTATATTTAACTTCAATAAACTGCTTCCTAAACTCTATGACCTTCTCTTTAATACTTTTAGGATCTTTGCCATCAATGAGAACCTCCCTCATAAACCTTGCCACCTCCTTAAAGTCGCTTTCCTTCATACCAAAACGTGTCATCTCTTGTGTTCCAAGTCTTATACCGCTAGGATCCTTTACTGCTTCTGGTGGATCCCATGGTAGTAAGTTCTTATTAAC
>CAZUAD010000050.1:0-10113 GCA_964618155.1 uncultured Desulfurococcaceae archaeon | reverse complement strand
CTATATATTGGTGGAATAATATGAGCAAGCCACCTGTAAAGGTAAGAGACCCAACAACTGGTAAGGAGGTAGAGCTCGTTCCAGAGAAGGTATGGGTTCTAGCACCCAAGGGCAGGAAGGGCGTTAAGATAGGCCTATTTAAGAGCCCAGAGACAGGCAAGTACTTCAGAGCTAAGGTTCCAGACGACTATCCTGTTGGCTAAGAGGTAATAGATTAAACAAACAATTACCTTTTTTAACAGTTTTTAAAGCTCAAACTCCCTTAAACTTCTAATACTCTAGCACATCCCACTCTACGGTGTATTCTCTTGAGTAGCTACGTACTTATATCCGATACTCATGATAATTTAGATGCTTTAGGAAAATTCATTAAATGTTTAAAACATGAACACAACGTAGAAGGCGTTATTCACTTAGGCGATATCACATCCCCCTTTACGCTTAAAGCAATTAAAGACCATATCAACATTATAGTTGTTGTTCTAGGTAATAATGATGCAGATAAGCTGCTACTTAGCAGTATTCATAGAAATATCTACGATCATCCAATAGAGTATACCTTAGATGGTCTTAAATTATTGCTAATGCATGGATTTGGCTCTAAGGAATTTACGTTAAAATTTGTTAGAGCGCTAGCTAGAGGTAGTGATTATGATATTATAGCCTACGGTCATACACATGAACACCTTATAGAGAAATTAGGTAAGACGTTAATATTAAATCCAGGTGCGCTATCAGGTTATCTAAGTAACGACATGACATATGCTTTATTAAATATGAAAGAAGGTTACGTATCGATAAATAGTATTAGGGATTGTAGGAGTATTCTAGCTATCAAGATGTTTTAGAAGTTATGAAGTTATTGATAGATGCTAAACCTTACTAGATAAGGTCTTGGATTTGGTGCGATCCTAATAAGTGCTTCATCCCTACTAAGAATTATAGGTAATTTCTTAAGCATATCCTCACTAATGGTTACATATCTAGAAACTCTATTCCAATAATCCATATCTAATGAGGGCATAGCAGCTAGCAGTCCTGCATTAAATAGTATGGTCGGATTGCTACTACTAAAGTCTTCAGGTCTTTGTGAAGCTAATGCTAGTAGTATTCCATAGCTTCTACTTAACCTAATTAACTCATTAATACCTTCACTATCCACTAAGGTCCAGCCTTCATCAAGAATTAATGCCAAAGTTGTCTTAGGAATACGTGATGGCTTCTTAATTAATGACATGAAAACTTCAATCACTTTAACTAGAATATCTGATATGAGGGATACATAGCTAATACCTAATGAAAGCGAGCTAGATAAATTGAGAATGACTATATCCTTACCTTTTATGTTACTTAAGAGTTTTATTAAAGGCATGCCTCTATCTAAACCTTTCATGACCTTAATTATCCTAGATATCCTATAGCCTACATATGGATCTTCAAAATCACTTATGTATTCTGCAATTTTATCAAGGATATGAGCTCCTTCTTGGAACTTACCTACATAATCCACGACGTAGTTTATAGCCCTATAGATGATTGGCATGGTATCCTTACTTGAATCCCTAGGTAGTATAGTGTTCATTAAATCCATAAGGAAATTTAATTTAGCCTCGTAAGGAAGTATGTTAAGTACGTAATTAATTCCTAGACCTAAATCTAGGCCTAAGCGTAATTCCTTAAAGTGGTTAGTGAATCTCTCGATTCTTTCTCGGTATTCGCCCTTGACATCAAATATAACTACCCTAATATCTTCAGGAAATCCCTCAGTAATCCTGTATGAAAGTATTGATAAGAATTCAGTCTTACCTGAACCAGTAGGTCCTACAACAACTACGTGAGGTGAAGGTACGATACTTAGATTCCAAAAGACCTTCTTACCACTTAAAACGTCAACACCTAAGAATATCCCCCCACTAGTCACCTCATTATGAGTTACCGATGCAATGATTGATGGTATTGTGAAGAATAGTGTATGACCTACAAGCTTTAATGGCTTTAATAAGCTACTAAGTTCTAACTTACGTGTAATGGTAAATCGAAAAAATAGCTTGCTAATCATGTCGAGCCTTTTAAATTTCAGGATCTTAGTCTTAATTCCTAAAGAACTTAGGGTATCCCTTAGCACTTTAATCCTTACATCTAAGGTTTTAGTGAGTTCATCAAGATCATTACTACAAGCTGATACAGCGAAGTACGTAATGACTTCATAAGGTGAGAATCCCTCCCTAACAATTTTACTCTTTAACTTACTTAACTCAGTAATTTTAGTTCTTAAGGATTCACTTGAAGGATTTAACTCGAGTACTACAGAGAGTTTTTCGATTCTCTTATCTATCTTCTTAACATAATCATCGCTCTCTAACGGCTTTAATATTGTCTTTACCTCAATAGGGAAGCCTAGATTTAATGCATTATAATAACTTTTTAATATGTACTGTATTTCTTCGGGTTTTACATCACTTAACGTTGATGATATTGATTCAAGTACTATGAACTTCTTTCCGCATATTCTACCATTACCTACCCTAAAGATAACTGCATCATTATACACTCTTAAGCTACCTTCACTTAAATCCTTCCCTGTAGATCTAAATGCTATAACGCCGCTGAGATACTTAGCAATATCTTTGAGATTCATCTATTTACCCCAATAAATTCTTAAGTTTAAAACCTGTTCTTATTGCATAACTTAAGAGCTCACGTATTATGTACCTCAAACCAAAATGCACTATAAGGTCATTTGACAACTTTATACCAGGGATGAGTGTATATATAGTTAAACCCCCTAATAAGTCATCAATGCTACATTTAAGTGTAACAAACTCACTATTAGGAGCTAAGCTAGCTATACGAATTTGATTACCACATACGTAGACAAGAGCTAGAGGTAATGCTTGTGGTTTTAAATTTAATCTTAAAGTACATGTTCTATCACGTGATATTTCATTAATCATAACATCAGTTATAATACTATTGTTTGGCAGTGTAATCCTCATTTCATTACCTAACAACATGGCCTTAAAGGAATTACCTTCAATAACCTTAACCTTCTTAATTACTTTATCAATAAGCTTGCTGAAGTACCACGTAATATCGCCTACTCTATGTTCTGCCTCAATAACTGCAGGTAACTCGCATTTATCTAATGGGACTTTCAAGCAACCTGAAGATTCATACTTAAAACTATTTGAGCATGTAATCCTTAATAATGTATCTTTCAAACTTGACTCTATTCTTAATTCGTCACTACCTATGGACTCATTTAAGGACTTAGGTAATGGATTTTGAATGATATATGAAGTTGGATTAAACATTACCGAGCCTAATTCATAATTATCTCCTAATCCGTAAGTGAGGACTAATTTAATATTGACCATCTTAGGATTCTTAACCCTTCCATATACCGTATACTTTATTTCTTGAATACCCCCCATTAATTCTACATCGTCTTGAGCTACTAACTCCATACCATCTACTATGCTTTTTAACAAACCTTTATCAGGGGCTGTGTTTTCAATCTTAACGTTTATAGTTAATGAAGTATTAGCTCTTGGATACCTTATACTTCCATTATCAACATGAACACATTTTTCAATGTAGGCCTTAATGAGTCTAGGCGGTTTTGAAATGACTTCAAATATTCTTGACATGCTATATAAAGGATCTTCAACCAATACCCTTACCTTGCCCTTCAAACCTAAAATTTTAGGTCTTAAACTTAACTCTAAAATATCACCCTTAATTACCTTATCAACTACTACTAACCTACTATCAACAGTAAGTTTAGACGTTATATTCCAGGGTCTTATCTCTAACTTAATGTAGCTGTGACCTGAAACTTCATTACTTAAAATATCTATGCTAGGGGTGTATGGCTCCTCAGCATTTAGTACACCTAACTTATCCTGAATAAAGCAGGCAAGCTTATGATTAGATAAAATAACACACTTATTACTCCTTACTATGAGCTCTGAGATCCATCCATCCTTGACTACCTCATAATAATTCCTGCTTGTTCTAAATATTCCGAGACCGTTAAGTGCATGAACCTCCTTACTTATGTCTTTACTTATCAATCTCTTAAGATTGTCTTCAATGATATTTACACCTTCTTTACTCGATACTAATAACATATCATCGCTTAAACACGCAATAGCCATAGGAACATCCAAGATTACTAGAGGTTTTAATGAAGATCCATCACTCCTAACTATCAATTTATATTTAGGATCATAGAGGTAATCATACATACCGCATCTGATTAATGGTTTTAATCCCGCTGGTATAGGGTATAAGCTGTCAATACTTACGACCCAGCTCCTATCATGGCATGAGAGTACGCATAAATTAGCACTACACTCTAGGCTTACTGGTTTACTACATGAGATTACGTAGTTAGAGCTCCTAGTTGTAAAACGCTCCCATACACTTACATAAATTACATTACCAGATTTCTTAAATGCTAAGCAACCAATAATATCAGTTCCGTTTAATAAGGCCATATCAGCAAAGTCTACGAGATTTCTTAAAGTGTTAATTATTAGGAACTTCTTACCTAAACCTCTAGTACTCTCGAGTATAGCTATTAACTCACCACCTTGATTAATTACCTTTAATCTCCTTACATTAGGCAAGGACACGCAGTCTTCGGTGCTACATACTTTAACATTACCATCAATACTAACACTTCCTCTTAGTATAAAGCTATACAGAGATTCATTATTTACTTTATAATCATTCCTAAACTTATGCTCTTCTAAACCTTTACCTTCCTCAATATTTAATGAGTAATACTTTGATAGATCACTCTTGTTAATTAATACCGCTGACCCATGCAGAGTTCCTATAAGAATTAAATCACTAACTCCCCTACCAATGCTGCTTAAATCTATTAAGCTCTCTAATCTCGGTACTTTCACAGTCTAACACCCCCTAAAGCCAATAGCATTAACATTGAAACACCTTGAATTAACGTATTTGAAGAATCATTAAATACTACATAGCCTGCATATACTGAGTATGTAAATGTCGTGATTATAGCATACAATGAAAGATAGTTCAATGATGTATGCATTGTGTACATATAACCTATATTTAATAATACAGTAAGTATGTATGGTAGTGCTAAAGCAAGACTTATAATGACTATGTTTACAGCTAATGAGCTACGTAAATCAGTTATTAATTCAAGTACTACATCACGAAGTTTGATGAGTCTTTCCCTATCTAGTGATCCTTTACCTATACCTCTTAGCAATACATATATGACGTACCTACCCAGCCAGGTCTTAATACGATCTAATGAATTAAAGGCTGATTTAAATGATAAATTACTTGCTATCTCCCTCATTGATTTGGACTTTGACGTACTAAGTACTCTTTTTAATACCTCTAGAGGATTAACCAGGGTAAGTGGTGTTTCACTAATTAAGTTTATTACTCTAGGGATATCACTTACCTCAAATAACGCTTCTATATAGTCCCTTAGCCTAATTAAACCGTAGATTACGGCAATCATTGAAAATAGGTATAACGCCTTATCAATAACCTTAAAGAGGACAAATATTGTAAATGGAGCTAGATAAACCATTGAAAGCATTAATACATTAAGACTACTTCGTTTGATATTAATGCTTTGGTGAAGAGGTGGTTTAGGCACTAATAGTATCGATACGATGGCTATAGTAAGCGCTATTATTAGAGATTGCAATATTATACCTTCATTCCCGGTTACTAGGGAGATCATCAACATGAACATGGGTAAATAACTTAGCAATATAGCGTTAAGTATGGAAATTATTGCTCTAATTTTAGAAATGGCTATACTCCTAGCTTTTATTTCGTGAAGAAGTTCATTGCTTTTCTCTTGAAGCCACATAGGTACTGTGCCTAATGACATTGATAGAAGGTAATCGCCTAAAATCCTTCTTACGAATGAACTTCTTAAAAACTTCACGTAAATCTTAACTGCATCAAAGGTTGGTAATAACTTTTTCAATTTCCTAAGCTTAAGAGCTTCAGCTTTTAAATTAGTAAAGACGCTACCCCAAAATTCAATCCCCATTAGATCATTGATTAACTCAGTAGTTTTATCAGCAGTTATTCCTTCACTTACTATGAAATATCTCAACTCATTTTCAATGCATCTAGCTCTTTTTATTATTTTGAGTAAGTATACTAGAATATTCATGAATAATGCTATTGGTAGCGCATTAAGGGCTGATATAATTAAAGGGTAAGGGTATGACATCCCATAATAAGTCAGTAGTACGTATAGAGCGAAGAATACAAGTACAGAGTTAAGAGCTAACTTAGACATCTCTTTCCATAAGTTTGACTTCGTAACTACTTCATAACCTGCTAAAAGCCTTAACTTATTGACAAACCTTATGTATGAGCTAATTCTTAACACTACTTATAATCACCTCTTCATGCTCTTTTACTTTATATCTTAACTTCCTACTCCTTCTAATTAGATCCTCAAATGTTACATCTTCATTGTAAGTGTAAATATTATTTAATATGATATCATCATTTTCCTTATCATATATGGGCTCATCAATACTAACAACTGCTCTCTTAATCCCTGAATCGATCACATAGTCAAGTGTTATTATGACCCAGAACATGGCTACCTGTGACGGACTAAGATTGATTGGTGGGCTCGTGAGTCTCATTATAGCCTCTTCACAGTTACCTCCATGAAATGTTGTCAGCCCTCCTAGACCCATGTTCATTGCTTGGACCAATACCTTAGCCTCAGCACCTCTGGTTTCTCCTATGACCAAGAACCTACTAACAGATGACCTTAAGGCCGCCTTAGCTAAAGACATTTGATCTATCTCGTTACTATAGCCCCACGGATTTAGGGGGACTACATACCTTACCCAGCTACTGCCCGGTGGTGGATCTATTTCCGGCGTATCTTCAATTATTGCTATTTTCCATGACCTAGGTATTAAGTCGTAAATTATAGCTCTAAGTAATGTAGTCTTACCTGAGCCTGGAGGACCTATTATTATTAACGATCCTCTCTTTTCAATAATATGTCTTATAAACTTAACTATAGCTTCGTTAACCATGCCACTTCTTATTAAGTCCCTAATCCTCAGCTTACTTGCAGACCTCTTTTTACGTATAACTATCTCGCCTTTACCGTAAGCTATTTCAGGTAGTACTACATGTACTCTATGACCTCCATCCTCCTCTGGTAAGTTAAAGTCTAGTATTGGAGTTGCTTTAGTTACTACCTTTCCTGCCTTCTCAGCTAATAGATTCATGTAGAAGAAGAGCTCCTCATTATCCTCAATAATGAGGTTTGTTCTTATAAAATCAACTGAGGGGTCTTTTGCTAATAATAATGAATGCTTAACCCATATGGGACCAACTCCTACTATCGATATATCCTCAACATATGGGTCATCGAGTAGTACTTGAAGCTTCTTGTACTTTAGTTCTCTAACTATAGCATAGGCTAATAGGTTCTCATCACCTTCATTAATTCTTAATACCTCCTTAGCCGTACTTACCAAGTCCATCACACTATTTGAGATGTCATCAGGTAATGCATACAGGATTTCTTCTAAATTCTCTCTAACTAAGTCACTATACTTACCAACTAATTCATCATGAACTATATATTGATATGAATTACTATCCTTAACTATTTCAACCTTTGTAGCACCTACTTCATACTCAAAAACTATGTGTTTAACCAATAGAAAACACCTTAAAGTAATTTTATATTTAAAAAATTATCTTACTTTAAGCTTACGCTAATAACTTCCTTACCACCAGTACTCTTACTAGTGAATTCGAGTACTATTGATGATATTTCACTTATGCTATCAACCTTAATTAGCACTACCGATGAGGATCCAGGAGCTATAGTTTGGTCTCCTGCTATCACCGTCGCCTGTACTGTCACCGTTGTACCATTACTGAAGATTACCTTCGCCTGATTACTCAGAACGTAAGTATCACCTCCTTTGTTCTCAATCTTAATAGTTACTGCTTGAGAAGTCTCTGTCTTAGACCTAGATAGTACTGTAGCGTAGAGTGATGGTATTGATACATATGATGTTACCTTACCTGTCTGTGAGCTTAGCCATTGCTGCACGGTTATCATTACAGGTATTGCTATAGCCACTAAAGCGAGGATAACTACTAGATCACTTACACCCCTCCTAAGGAACTTCTTGATTACTTTCCTTCTCACTTATGTCACCCCACTATTTTAGGGGGGTTATAAAGGGTTCCATGAGCTCTCAATCTTAAATTACATTACTATATGTAAGGTTTAATTGGTGCGATAATTGAGAGAGTTTAGAAGGAGGCTAATTAACATAATTAAAGCTATGGTAGGTAGGGTTGTTACTCCAGGGGATGTTGTTACCTTAACTGGTCTTCCAAGGTATGAAGTATTAGCTACATTTCATGTACTTGAAACACTAGGTGTAATCGAACCATTGAGTGTTAAAGGTAACTTCAAAATATTTAAGTTAACAGACTTAGGGTATAAGTTACTTAGAGCTCTCGAAACTTACGAAAAAGTAGAGATCGAGGTTAAAAATCCCATTACAGAAGGTAGTAAAAGCGAGGAAGAGATTAGTACTGAAGTTTAAAACTCATTACATAATCAGCGAGGCAACTCATCGTCATTACTCGGTTAAAGCCGGTCTCATCACCGATACTCATTAATATAATAGCTTATAAGTAATTACTGTCTTTAATCATTAAGGTAATGATGCGGGAATGCTTGTGAAGCAGAAAGTATCCTACGTACTTATAATAAGTATTGTAAAGAATTTGGAGGTAAGTATTAGGAAGCATCATTACATTCTTGACCCAGGTTTTTACTTATACATTGGCTCAGCAAGAATCAAAAGACCTTACCTAAGGGTTTTAAGACATAAGGTTAAGGTTAAGAAGATTAAATGGCATATTGACTATATAACATCTAAAGACTATACAAAATGTGTTGGTATAATATGTTACGGTATGAATGAGGATGAGTTATATGACATGTTGAATAGCTTAAGTAGCGTTAAGCCCATTATTAAGGGTTTTGGCACATCAGACCGTAGAAATCATATTTCACATTTATTTAAGTTAAAGAGCTTAGCTTACATTAATGACATACTTAAAAGACTATTCATAAGTTGTGATTCGGTTGAGATGGTTATGTAGCTCCCTTCTTACTTCTCGAGCTATAACGTCTACCCTGTCTAGATCTCTTAAAACGTCTAGGTCTGTATACCCCACTAGCTTTGGGTGTTGTCTCGGGTATAGAGTCCTTAGCGGGTAGGATGTCATCTGATAATCTCTTTATGCTTTTAGAACCTCCAACATTTAATTGAACTAAACCCTTGTATACTGTCGTCCAAGCACCAGTGATTTCTATAACCTCACCCTCCTTAACAGTACCTGAGGCTTTACCCCATAGGGTTAGTTTTGTCCTGCCCGTCTCATCTCCAACAACTGCTTCACTAATTGTTCTTTCACCTGATCTTGTCATAACCTTCTTAGGTTCATCTACGTGTAATACTCTCACAATTATGTTTACATTATTCATACCTGGTTTTAGATCGAGTATCTTTATACCCATTTACACTCAACTCTGTACGCTAGACTCCTTGGATACAAGCTTAATAAAGGTTTGGTTTAATTTGCATCCAGAAGACTTGTTTAAAAAGTGATTATTTTATGATATAATACATTAAGTACTTTACTCGATCTTCTCCGTTGTTATTGATCCTGTTGGGCATGCAGACTTAGCTTGTTCTACGCAATCAGCTAAATCCTCAGGTACAGTACCTTCTGTTGGCTTACTACCCCTATACTCCTCAACAATTTGAGCTTTACCATCAGGTCCTGCCTCAAATACTTGAGGACATAGCGCATAGCATACTCCATCGGCTATACATGTGTCCCAGTTTATTGTAACTTTTAGCTTAGCCATTTTAAACGACCCCTTCTAAAATCCCCGGAAAGGAATTTAAGTATTATATAGCTTAAACATAATTAAACCTTAAAAAGCAGTTTTAGAGAAGAAATTATGGGCCCGTAGCTCAGCCAGGTAGAGCGCCCGGCTCATAACCGGGTGGTCCGGGG
>CAZUAD010000049.1:9308-10216 GCA_964618155.1 uncultured Desulfurococcaceae archaeon | reverse complement strand
CTATTGAACTAATAACTGGTCTTTGTGGTGAAGCTAAGAGTCTTGGGGTGAGGAGGTGTGAGATTGTAGTTACTTACCTAATTCAACAAAGGAGTGTATTACGGAATAACGAATCTAAAGCTGAAGAGCGTAGAAGTACTGTTCTCATTGACATAGGTTTAATAAGGAGTTATGGGGCAATACCCTTATTTAGTGGTAAATTCTATGCGACGATCTTGTGGAAGTTTAGTGATGTCTTAAAAGCTATTGAGTTGAAGTATAGGGAGGCGCTTCACGATGTAACTAAGACACGGAGAATTCAGTCTTTAGGTCTTTTAATGATGGGGAAGATGCAGGTAATACTTGATCATGAAGCAACAGCAGCGTTAATTCATGAAGTCTCCCACCTTCTTGATCCTACCTACGATTTAGGTATTAAGAGAACGGGATTGATTCTAGCACCACCAGAATTTGAGTTAATTGATGACCCGTTCAATACCTTATCTCCAACACTTAGATTCTTTGATGATGAAGGTGTGAAAACATTTAAAAGAGTACTTATTGAGAGTGGTCGTATCGTTGATTTGCATCATACGAGAACTACGGCATTTCAGTATGGATCAAGACCTGGGTCGGCTTATGGGCTATTCCATAAACCATTACCATTCCATACAACATTAGTAATGCGTGAAGGTGATTGGAAGGAGGATGAGATCTTAGAAGATACTAAGAAAGGTATACTGATTAGAGGTACTTCAATAGCGTTAATGGAGCATGGGTATGTAAGAATAGTACCTAATACGGCCTACGTCATAGAGAGAGGTGAGGTTAAAGATTATGTTGTTAAAGTTAAAGAGGTCAAGATACCTCTACAAAGTTTAAGGTCAATAAGTGCGATATCAAAAACAAAGAAGTTAAGAGTATCAAGA
>CAZUAD010000049.1:0-9298 GCA_964618155.1 uncultured Desulfurococcaceae archaeon | reverse complement strand
AAGTAAACCTACATCACTAAGGTGAGGAAAGTGTCTAGGTTTAGATTAGGTAGGGAGTCTATGGCGTCACTAATTAATGAGGCTATTGAGTTATATAATAGGTTTAGAGCGCCTGAAGCTAAAGCTAAGCTCGTAAAGATTGAGGGGGATAAGGTGTATGTTTTATTTGAGGGTACGTTCTGTGAAACCTGTGGTATAAATGATTGGGTTGAAGATTTTAAGTATGTTCTTGAAGATCTTAACGCTAAGGCAGAATTAGAGGGTATTTTAGAACCTGCTGATGGGAGTGGACATGTAAGGATAGGTATTTTTAAGATAAAGAGTTAAGGATTTATCTCCACATTGTAACAATTATATGGGTTTTCTTGATGACGAATAGGATGGTTATCTTTACACCAAGAGCTCCTAAACCTATAGGACCTTACAGTCAGGCAGTAAAGGCAGGAAACCTCCTCTTTATTTCGGGGCAGATACCCATAGATCCAAGGACAGGTGAGCTTGTCAAGGGTGATTTTAAGGACAAAGTAAGACGTGTACTTGAGAATATCAAGGAGATTTTAAGAGAAGCTGGCGCAGATTTAAGTGATGTCGTCAAGGTAACTGTATACCTAAGGGATATAAGGAAGTTTAATGAGTTTAATGAAGTATATAGTAGCTACTTTACTAAAGAACCACCTGCTAGAGTTGTTGTAGAGGTTTCTAACTTACCTAAAGGTGCTGATTTAGAGGTTGAGGCGATAGCTATATTGAGGCAAGGCAAAAGCTAACTTTTTACTCTTTAATCTAGTAAAATTAGGAGGTAAGTTGGAAGTATCTGAATTAGTTAAGGACGTTATTAGTAGGTCTAAGAAGGCATTAGAGGTGATAAGACCTTATATTCACTACACCCCTGTAGAGAAGAGTGCAACTTTTAGTAAGTTGGTAGGTACTAAGGTATATCTCAAGTTGGAGAATTTGCAGAAGACTGGAGCATTTAAGGTTAGAGGTGCATTGTTTAAGATATGGAGTCTTAAGGGTAAAGTTAAAGGTGTGGTAGCAGCATCAGCTGGTAATCATGCACAAGGTGTTGCGTACGCTGCTAGTATGTTGAGGATTAAGTCCTTAATAGTAATGCCTGAAACAGCTTCCATATCTAAGGTTGAAGCAACTAAAGGTTATGGAGCTCATGTAGTACTTTACGGAAGGATATATGATGATGCTGAAGCTAAAGCAATGAAATTGGCTAGGGAATTAGGCTACGAATTCATACATCCATTTAATGATATAGACATCATTTCCGGTCAAGCAACATTAGCTTATGAAATATTAGAGCAGGTAAGAGAGTTTGATACGATAGTTGTACAGATAGGTGGTGGAGGTCTCATATCAGGTATAGCCTCAGTTATTAAGACCTTAAAGCCCCATGTTAAGGTAATAGGTGTTGAACCTAAGAATGTACCGAAGACCATTGAGGCCCTAAGGCACGGTAAACCATGGAAGATAACCCCAAAACCAACCATAGCTGATGGACTAGCTACGAAGGAGATAGGTGATTTAACCTTTAGATTTATCGAGGAATTAGTTGATGACGTGGTTTTAGTTGATGAAGATGACATAGCTAAAGCTATCTACCTACTACTTGAAAGAAGTAAGGTACTAAGTGAAGGTGCTGGAGCAACTGGTTTAGCTGCCTTACTATCTGGTAAGGTGAAGGTTAGAGGAGGTAACGTTGTAGCGATAATAAGTGGTGGTAACATAGACCTAAACGTAATATATCGCGTACTCCTTAGAGGACTTACAACACAGGTAAGGATAGCAAGAATAGAGGGCTATATACCTGACACACCTGGAGAGCTGCGTAGGGTCCTTGAGGTAATAGCTAAACATAGAGGTAATATACTAGATATATACCATGATAGAGCAGATACTCACTCTCCTGCATGGCATGCTAAAGTATCAATACTCTTCGAAATACCTAGTAAGGAAGCACTTAATAAAATAATGGAGGACTTAGATAAACTAGGGTATAAGTTCGTTAAGGTGTGATATTGGAGTACTATGTTGGTACGAGTGGATGGATGTACGATTGGAATCCTGACGGCTTTGACTGGTACATTAAGTACTCAAGACTTAATGCTGTAGAACTCAATGCAAGCTTTTATAGATTTCCATACCCTAACCAAGTTAGGGCATGGGCGCGTAAGTCAATGCCGAAAGGCATTAGATGGTCAATAAAGGTACATAGGTCTATAACACATGTACACCTATTAAATGAGAGAGCCATCGATTTATTTAGGAAATTCATAAAGTTATTTGAGCCCTTAGGTAATCTCATAGACTTCTACTTACTACAGCTACCTCCTAGGGTTAGACCTAAGGACGTCATTATTGGCAGAATAGAAAGATTTGTAAAGGAATTCAATTTAGGTTGGAAACTAGCCGTAGAGTGGAGGCATAATGAGTGGTTTAATGAGTATTGGGTTAAATGGGCTAGATCCCTTGAATTAACCGTAGTTAGTGTTGACGCTCCAGAGTTTAGATTCTATGCTAGGTCTGGACCCTATACATACTTAAGATTACATGGTAGGACATTCTGGTATTCACACTACTATAGTGATGAAGAATTAAATGAGATAGCGCAGAAGGTGCTTAAGTTAGGTGGCGATAAAATATATGTATTCTTTAATAACGATCACGATATGTTGGAAAACGCTCAACGTATGCTTAAGACACTTTTAAGGCTTAAATCCTTGTGATTCCCTCCTCTTAATTAATACATTATGTAATGCGGTTGCTGCCTTGATTCCATGGGATAATGCCTTACCTATAAGGCTGGGTCCTAGAACAACATCTCCTGCCGCAAACACTTTAGGATGACCTGTATTGAAGTTCTTGTCAACCACTATCCTATTACGTCTATCAACCTTAATCCCTAAACATTCGTCTTCAAATGGAGGCGTAGGAATTTCACCTATTGCTGTAATTACTGCCTCAGTCTCGATAGTGAACTCAGTTCCCGGTATTGGTATAGGTCTTGGCCTACCAGATTCATCAGGCTCTCCTAGTTTCATCCTTATGAACTCTATACCCTCAACCCTACCCCTCCTAGATATTACCCTCTTTGGTGAGGCTAGCTCTATGAACTTAGCCCCTAACTTTATCATCCTCTTAATTTCAGCTTCACCAGCGGGAGCTTCCTTAGGTGTCCTCCTATATACTAAGTATACCTCCTTAACACCTCTCTTTAGCGACTCCTCAACAGCATCTATCGCACTTAAGCCCCCGCCAATAACGACAACTTTTGAAGGCTTTGGTGGTGGTACGTTTATCAGCTTTTGCTCATAAGTATATATCCTAAATAGGTAATCCAATGCCGGATAAACGCCTTGAGAGAACTCACCTTCAATACCTAACCTCCTACTCCTCCAAGTACCAGTAGTTATCAGTACGGCATCGTACTCTTCAACAAGATCTCTCAAGTCAACTAAATCCGTAAAGAATACATCACCTTCATCAGGTCTATGCTCACCTTCCTTCATACAGAAGACCTTAGTATTAAGTATGAATTTAACGCCGAAGTTATCTCTTAAGTCTTCAACACCTTCATCAACAGACTCCCTAGGAACCCTAAATGTAGGTATGGCGAAATACATCATACCCCCAGGAATGGGCATCTTATCATATACATTAACCTCATAACCCTGACACGCTAAGTAACCAGCAGCCGCAAGTCCTGCTGGTCCTGAACCTATGATAGCTACAACACCCCTTCCTGTAATTGAGGGTTTCTTACCTTTACACATGAAGGTAAACTTCATAGTATACCCCCTCCTAACTACACCGTAATCATTTATGCATATACTTTAAAGTCTGACTCTGGTAAGTGAAGTTTAAGGAGGTATATTGCCTAATATTCCCGTAGCTACATAAAGTATGCGCTTGATAAGGTAATTCTATGACAATATGTTCAAATAGATAGTAAACGATAAAACATATCTTAAGTCATGAACAGGCCCTCACATTAAAGTTTACCTTTACTATAGGGAGGTACCCATACAATGAATCCTATGAGAGCGCTAGTATCGAGAGCTAGCTTCTTAAGTATGGAAGTAACGTAAAGCGTACATAGGCTTAAGAATTGTAAAGCTTAGCTTATAATCCTTGAAGTAGGATACGGTAAGGATGGTGAAGAGAAAGGAACCTGTTATGTTGTCATGGAGAGACATAGCTGCATTAATCGAGGCTGTAAAGCTAGCTGAGAAAATAAAGCCTAGTCAGCAGGCTAAGCGTGATGCATTTAGGAAGTACGGAGTGTTGGGCTCAACTAAGGATCCACCACTTACAGCAATTTTCTATAGAATCTTACTGAGACAAGGTATAATAGATAGGGTCATATCTGATATTACTGGAGTTAAATCACCTCTATTCCTAGATGAAAATTTAAGAGCAGCATTAAGGGTGTTCATAGAGCTAAAGGTCTTTAGTAAGGATAGGATAAGGTATGAGAGATACGGAGAAATAAAGAATAGAGTTTCATCGTACCTCTCAACACATGTGCACCCCTACGTAGGCATGTGGTTTTGGGAGGTTATCGATAAGCTTGAGGATTATAAACTAGAACCTAGGGATGAAGATGAAAAGCTCATGTTTAAATACATGTTACCATCATGGTATATCAGAAAGATTATAGGACTCGTAGGAAGTGATGAAGCATTCAAGATATTTGAAGCGTTCAACACTAAACCATTAATAAGTATTAGAGTTAACATATTAAAAGCAACAGCGGGTGAGGTAATTAAGGAATTGAGAAGGGAGGGTAAGGAGGACTTAGAGGTTTCAAGCGTTGTTCCAACGGTGATAAGGTTTAAAGGTCCTTACAACTTTGATAGGTCTAGGTTATTTAGAGATGGGAAGATAGTTATTCAAGAGGAGGCAGCAGCATATGCTTCAATACTACTTAACCCAAGACCTGGTGAGGTAGTTGTTGACCTATGTGCAGCACCCGGTGGGAAGACAGAACATATGGGTGAGTTAATGAGGAATAAGGGTGTTATATACGCATTTGATGTAGATAAGGTGAGAATTAAGAGAATGAAGGAGCTATTAAGAAGAACAGGTATAGACATAGTTAAAATATACTTAAGGGATGGTAGGGAGGCTCCTAAACTTTTAGGTGAGGGTATAGCTGATAAGGTACTCGTTGATCCTCCATGCTCATCTGATGGTACGTTAATGAAGAATCCAGATCTTAGGTGGAGGTTAATGGAGACTGAAGTCCCTAAGATCGCTCAACTACAGTATGAGTTATTGAAGGCAGCAATAAAGTTAGCTAAGCCCGGAGGTAGGATACTATACACGACATGTACCCTACTTAAGGAGGAGAATGAAGACGTAATAGCTAAGATATTGAGGAAGGAAGAAAGGAGAGTCAAGCTAATACCAATTAAAGGACCCTACGATGAAGGTTTTATCAAGGGTACCATGCGTGCCTGGCCTCATAAGCATAATACAATAGGATTTTTCTATGCCTTACTAGAAAAGGTGAGTGATTAATGAATTATAAAGTACCTAGGCATAAGGTTGTAAGGAACCCTGAATTTAGAGATGTTATATATGACGAAAATCATTGGAAGCTATTAAAAAGGTTAAGGAGTGAGGCCTTGAACATAATGATTAATCTAATAAGGTGCGGATTTAAGCCTATAACCCATGGCTCAATAGCTAGGGGAGATGTTAATAGGGGTAGTGATATTGATGTGGTAATACCTTACGTAGTTCAACCGTACTTGGTCGAATTATGTCTTGAGAAGCATGGGTTAACTATCCATAACAAATATATAATAAAGGCGACACCTAAATCAACTCCTAAGGCTTACATAGAGCTGGACTTAGAGGGTAAGAGGACGGTTTCATTCCCCTTAAGTAAGTTGAGTATGAGAGAGTGGGAATTCTACAAGTTTGGTGGGTTAATCACATATGATGATATAGTAGCTGGTAAGAGGGTACCTGGGGTTAACAAGTCATTAATTCTAATTATACCTACTAAGGAGGGACATAGAGAAGCTCCTGTGATAGGGTATGAAGATTATGCTGCTAAGGTACTAAATATATCCATAGAGACCGTTCTAGAGAGGATTAGAGTTTTAACTAAGAGGGATAGGTACGGTAGAACCGGTGTCTTCCTTAAGTACATTCTAAGAAGTGGAGAGAGCTTTGAGGAGGCACTAGACGTACTCAAGAGTAAGGGTTACATAGATCTAACCTAGAAGTAGAATGGTTTCATCCCTTCATCGCCCACCGAAACCCGGTGGTCTCAGGGATGCCTGGGGCGGCGCTGACTTCACTTACTTAGTAACTCTAGGATTTTATTAAGGTTACCACATTGACTTATAAGCCCTTCTATACGCCTCTCTTAACATTGACAGTATATTTTCATTATAGCCCATGAGGACACATCTTAAATTTGCTATGTTGTTTATGGGGAATTCTTCTAAGGGGCTTTCATCACATAGAGCTGCCTTAGCACCTAATGCTAATGCAATCCTATATGCTGCAGCAACATCGACGTTTCTTATCTTGGCCCTTAAATCAACGAAGGCTTCAGCCCTACCTAAGCCTACGTATATCATCTCGAGAGCGACACTGCCTAGCGATCTTAGAGCTGCACGACGTCCTCTAACACTCCAATAGCTCGGTATTATCTTGTAGGCTTCAGGCTTTTCGAAGTAGCCTAATACCACGTTTTTGGGTTTTCTTAATCTCACCACTTCTTTACCGTTAGCATATACCTTACCATTGAAGTACTCATAGATAGTACCTTCATATACATTAGCTACTAGGGCAATCTCTATATCCTTAATCATTAACTCCTTACCCTCATAAAATCTGGCTAAACCAAGTGATACAGCCACCCAAGGTATTCCAGCATCATAATTCGTACTACCGTCCACAGGATCCATTATCGCTAACCACTTAGGCTTGCCAAAAGCCTTGAACCCTAACTCCTCACTGACAATAACGATACTATCGTTAAATAATGCTCTTAAGCCCCTTACTAAGATATCCTCACTTACCTTATCAAACTCCTTAGTTACATCCCCTGAAGCCCCTCTACCAACAATTTTAGAGCCTACTTTACCGCTTAATAGATAACTTACTACCTCATTAATGATGTTTTTAAGTCCTTGCCTTAACCCATGAATAAATGTGTTATAACTCAGCTCTAACTCCCCACATACTAACCTAGGCACTCCTAGGTTAATAATACCGTGATACCTTCGTAATACTTACGTAGAACTCCATGTAAGTATTATTTAACATTAGGGTGTGTGTCTAAGTCGTATGCTTGAGATTAAAGAGAGGGGGAGGTGTATGAAAGTAAAGGTTTATACGGGAATTAACGAGTAGGTAGCGGGAGTGGAAAGTAGATGGTTCGAAAACATTTTAAGGACTATGATCCTTGGAACTCAAGCAGAGAGGAAGGAGAGTTCTGGGAAGAATTCGGTGAGGAATATGGGCTCTATAGATATTATTCGAATGAGCCATTGATTGATGTAAGAGATGAAGGTAATAGGATAAAAGTAATCATGGAGGCAAGTGGTTCTAAGGAGAAGGACATAAGGATTGAGAGGGTCTCATCTAAGTATGTTGATGTAAGTCTTAAGCATAAGGGTAGATTCATAAGAAAGAGGATAGAGATTCAAAGTAAGATAAAGAACGCCTACCTGTTAAAGATTAAGAATGGTGTTGCGCAAATCATAATTGAAAAGGCTTAATTAGTTACTACTTGACTGGATCACTCTAACCTTCTCAATACCATACTTAATACCTAACTCCTCACTAACTTTCCTGTAAAATCTGTTCCACCAATCTTTAAACGCCTTAATACCTTCAGTATTAAACTTATGTACCCAATCCTTATTGTTAACCTCATTAGCTATTGTGGAGATTATGTCCATAGTCTTCTTACTCTCCCAGAATCGAGGTTCAGCATTAACTAATATTGAGTACTCAGCGATTTTACGGTACATAGCTTTAGCATGCTTATCTAAGTCCACTTTAATGTTAAGTAGTTCGTTGTATAGTGTTTTAAGTATCTTCTCAGCCCATCTCCTATGAAATCTACAAACACCTGCGTTATCGACTTCATACTCCTTTATAGCTCTCATCAATGATGATGCAGCAAAATCTTCAGGCTCCATGAATGTTGGTGTGTAGTTAGTCCAATACCTTCCTAGAATAAATAGCGGAGCAACCATTCCAGGGGTCCAGTAGTAGTTTGGTGTCATGTATCCTTCACTACCCAAGGCGACGTAGGTAGCTATATCCTCAAATTTAAGACCTAACCTCTTAACTCTATCCTCAAACCTTTTATCAAGTTCCTTAGCAGCTACCCTAAGTCCTTTCTCTGCTATTAACTTTAGTATTTCATTCTCTTTCTTTATTAATCCTAAAACTAATCTTTCAGCTAGTTCAGCATTATGTTTGGAATATTCGTACTTAAAGTTCTTGGGGTTAAAGTACGGTTTTAATTTTAACCCTAATTCTTCTGGCTTAAGAAGCCCTTTCTCTATAGCATCAAAAATCCACGATATCACATGCCCTAACTCTATGGCGTCAAAGCCTAATTCATCAGTTAAGTCAACAAGCCTAGATACTAATTCTAAGTCAAATACACCAATCATAGGTCCTAATCCGTTAAATGGCTCATAATCAACCTTCTTACCTCTCCATACCTTCTTACATACAACAGGACATGGCTCACCACATGTGTACCAGCTACGTGACTTAATGAATACCTCCTCATTAAAAGGTCTCCAGAACTTATCCATAATCATTTCATAGATCCTTAACCTAACGTCTTTAGCTAGGTATATCATGTTGAAGCCAAAGGTGGGTACTAGGTCCTTGTAATGAGGATAGTTAACACCAAATGTGCCTCCGGTCTTCATACCCTCATCGTAGCGGTACTTAACGGTACTTGAGACCACTGCTTGAACATATGGTTTTCCTAAGACCTTCATGCTAAGCTTACTGATTAATTCTAAATTATCTAAATTGTTATGCTGAGTTTTAGGTTCAAATTTACCTCCAAATACTATAGCTACGACCTTGTGAGCCCTATAGAGTACTGAGCCTCCTCCCCCTCTCGATGCTGAGTCCTCAGATCCTAATGCGAGTGTCTTTCTTCTTAAATCAATATCTATCGAAAAAAGTGCACCATTAATTGTGTGTAGTGCTGCAGGACCTACAACCACGGCTCTAGCTTTATTAGTATTAACGAAGTCCCAGTACTTATCTATTATGTATTGGGTTAAAG
>CAZUAD010000048.1:0-10552 GCA_964618155.1 uncultured Desulfurococcaceae archaeon | reverse complement strand
ATTGTAAACTTCTTAATGATGCCTAAACGCTTAAGCCTATTAACCCTTTTCCTTACAGCAGATTCACTTATACCAAGTATTTCAGCTAACTTAGCATAAGACATTCGTGAATTCTCCTTAAGCAACTTTAGAAGGTTTAAGTCTATGGAGTCTAATGTAATAGACTTATCTCCTGACTCCATCATCTCGCCTCAATAATAGTACCTAAACCTTCTAGGGCCTTAGATATAGGGTTAACAACTAAACCCGTAGATATTATGACTCTCTTAACCCCGCTAAGTAGCATCTCCTTAACCATAAGAAGCTTCCTATTCATACCTAAACCAACCTTACCTATAACATCATCTAGCTGGTTAAGGTAAATTCTCCTTAATAACTTACCGTTGACCTTAACGCCCTCAACATCTGTTAGAATAACTACATCGGTAGGTCTTAGCTTCTTAGCTAATGCGTAGGTCATTTGATCAGCATCTACGTTTAGTAGGGTACCATCTGAGTCTATGGCTATAGGTGCTAAAATTACGACATAACCAAGATCCATAAATAATTTTAGTAATTTATCATTTACATCAATAATCTTACCTGTATATCCACCCTCAATAACTCTCTTCCTACCTCTTTCATCAATAATTATAATTCTCTTCTTCCTCTCGGCCTTTGCGATTGCTGCATCAGCACCAGTAAGTCCTATAGACTTAACACCATGCTTTGCCAACATACTAACAAGCTCCTTATTTATCTTACCAGCCATAACCATTATGAAGACCTCCAACTCCTCTCTTGATGTATACCTACTTCGAATACCTGAAGGAGATATCACGAATTTAGGCTCTACACCTAATTTCCTAGAATACTCAGTAACTAAGTCGCCACCACCATGAACTACTAAGATATTATTATACAATCTCACTATGTTAGAGGCTAAATCCTTAATAACGTAATCCATACTACCCGATAAAACCTTACCTCCTATCTTGAGTATCAACCCCCTCAAGGCCCTACACCGGTTTTATGGGTATTAATTCAAGACCTAACGTCTCCTTAAAGCCTAAAGCTATATTAAATGCTTGAACAGCCTGACCTGCAGCTCCTTTAACTAAGTTGTCTATTGCAGCAAAGCTCTTTATTAATGAAAGCCTAACCTCAATACTGAAGCCTACATCAGCGTAATTACTACCTACTACATACTTAGGGTTAGGATGTCCTGGTGGTGATTTATGTACTATCCTTACGAATGGTTCTTTAGCGTACACTTTAGTAAACATTCTAATCAGATCTACTTCACCTACGTCTTTCAAGGCCCACGTGTATGATGTCGCTAAAGCACCTCTAATGGAACTTACTGCGTGCGGTGTTAGTGATGCCTTAACATCCTTACCACTGACATACCTAAGCTCCTGTTCAACCTCAGCTACATGTCTATGACCCTCAGTAGAGTAAGGTCTTATACTACCTTCTCTCTCTGGATGATGACTCGAGAGTGTAGGCTTAGAACCACCTTCACTACTACCTACCTTAACATCGATTACGATCTTATGTAAATCTATTACATTAAACTTAACGAGAGGTATTAATGATAGCAATGCAGCTGTTGCATTACATCCAGGGGATGCTATTAGATTAGCACCTCTAAGCTCATCTCTATGAATTTCAGGCATACCGTAGATGGCCTTGCTTAATAGGTCAGGATAGGGGTGTTCATAACCATACCATTTAACATAGTCCTCAGGGTTCTTTAACCTAAAATCAGCACTTAAGTCAATTACCTTCAACCCTACTTCAAGGAGTTTTGGGACATATTTTAATGAAGCTCCGTGAGGAACTGAGAGAAATACTACGTCTGACTTCTTAGCTATTAGGTCTAGATTAACGTCAGTAAATATAAGACCTCTATACAATCCCCTCAAATTAAAGTGTATGTAATGTACGGGTTTACCTTTATACTCCCTAGATGTAGCTACTGTAACCTCTGCTTCAGGGTGATGAAATAGGATTCTAAGTAGCTCACCACCCGTATAACCTGACGCTCCAATTATAGCTACATTAACCATCCCTAACCCCTAACTACCTCTATGCATTAGTGGTACGGGGTTATTAAAATGCTGTTTTTTGTATGGTGTCGAATTAGGAGTGAGTAATTTAGGTGTGGTGCGAAATCGGTACTCAGAATGTGTTTTATAGTATTGATTTAATTTATGAAAAGATTTTTAAAGGCTTACAGATAGAGTGCTTTGTGGTGGGTGTAGAGGTATGAAGCTAAAATGCCCTGTATGCGGTCTAGATGTAGAAGTACCTGATGATGTACTTCCCGGTGAGATTGTAGAGCATGAATGTGGAGCTACGTTAGAGGTTGTTAAATCTAATGATGGTTCATACCATCTTAAGCCGTTAGAGGGTGTTTCTGAGGATTGGGGTGAATGAGGTGATATACTATTGCCATTAAGGTAGCTGTCATTTATGAGATTTTAAGGTGGGAGGAGAAGGCAATTATCAGGGCTTTAAGGGACTTAGGTACTTCCACGATACCTCTCTACATTAAAACTAAGCCCGTATTCATTAATGGTCTAGGTGAAGATATACCCGATATAGCTATTCAGAGGAGTATAAGTCATTACGTAGCCATGGAGTCTACGATAGCATTTGAGGCGCTTGGAGTTAAGGTTGTTAATAACTCCTTATCCACTGCTGCATGCATGGATAAACTATGGACTATTTCATTACTTAAGAAGAACGGCATACCTACGCCTAAGACGGCAGTAGTATTTAGCTATGAAGCAGCACAAGAGGTTACTAAGAGGTTTAACTACCCACTCGTAATAAAACCAGTAAATGGTAGTTGGGGTAGGCTTATAAGCATGGTTAGGGATGATGAGGAACTAAGATCCATAATGGAGCATAGAATGTACTTACCAGGCATACTGTCTAAGGTACACTTAATGCAGGAATACGTTAAGAAGCCTGGTAGGGATATCAGAGTATTTGTTATAGGTGATGAAGTTCCAGTAGCTATATATAGGGTGAGTAGGCACTGGATAACAAACACAGCTAGAGGCGGTAAGGCGATACCTGCCAGAATAGATGGTGAACTTGAGGAGATAAGTTTAAAAGCAGCTAAAGCTGTCGGTGGAGAAGTTCTAGGTCTTGACGTATTCGAAGATCCTGAGAGAGGGTACTTAGTTAATGAGATAAACCCCGTTCCGGAATTCAAGAATACTGTAGCAGCGACAGGCTATGATTTACCTAGGAAGATAGCTGAATACTTAGTCAGTAATGTAAGGCGGTAGATTTGCTTAAGCTCATTAGGTTCTATGAGTCAAGAGGTATTAGAGTAGTTAAGGCCTTAAATCAATACCTATGGAATAGTGAAGGTAAGAAGTACCTTGACTTCCATACAGGTCATGGTGTTGCCTTTCTTGGTCATAACAACCCCTACATAATTAAGTCAGTAATTAGCCAGCTAAGTAAGGTATCTGTCTTGTCCACATCCTTCGATATAGATGTAAGGGAGGAGATGCTCGATGTATTATCTAAGGTGGTACCTAAACACTTAACGTATACATACCTACTAAATAGTGGTTCTGAAGCAGTTGAGCTAGCACTTAAACTTGCTAGGAAGGTAACTGGTCGTAAGAGCTTTGTTGCACTTAAGGGTTCATTTCACGGAAGGACGTTTGGCGCCTTATCACTTACCTGGAACCCAAAGTATAGGAAGCCCTTTGAGCCGTTGCTAAGTGATGTAAGGTTCATAAATCCAGGTAATGTTAATGATGTAGATGCCGTTATAAATGAGGATGTTGCAGCGGTAGTCGTAGAGGTAGTTCAGGGTGAGGGAGGCGTTAATGTTATTGATGGCTCCTTCCTTAAGGAGATATCTAAGAGAGCGTTAGAGGTAGGTGCTCTATTCATAGTTGATGAAGTCCAAACAGGTTTTGGTAGAACGGGTAGGATCTGGGCTCATGAATACCATGGTTTAAAGCCTGACATAATGGTAGCTGGTAAGGCATTAGGAGGAGGTTTTCCTGTAAGTGCTGTCTTTACAACTGAATATGTAGCATCAAAGGTAAGTAAAGGTGACCACGGAAGTACTTATGGAGGTAATCCGATAGCTTGTGCAGCAGTTAAAGCATCTACGGAAGTCCTTATAAAGGAGTCAGTACCTGAAAGAGCTTTAACTTCGGGGTCTAAGTTAAAGAATCTTCTCATTAATGAGCTTAAGGACTTAAGAATCGTTAGAAACGTCAAGGGTTTAGGCTTAATGCTAGGTGTTGAGTTAAGAATTCCTCCAGGTAATGTCATCAAATGCGTTCAGGAGCATGGTGTTATTACTTTAAAAGCAGGTACTACAGTTATAAGGATGTTACCTCCTTACATGATTAATGAAGAAGATATTACGTGGGGTGTTAAAGCTGTCTCTAAGTGCATTAAAGAACTTAACGATAGAATTACTCATGGGTCTATTAAGTAATTATAGCCCAACATTTAGGGAGGAAAAGGCTGTAGACTTTCTTAGTAGGTTTGTTAAGAATGAATTAAACTTTGATCGAGTTGTTGTCGATGAAGTTGGAAACCTAATAGCTAGTTATGGTCGTGGGGATAGAAGTATAGCTCTTATAGGGCACATAGATACTGTTCAAGGATTCATACCTGTTATAATCGATAACGGTCTTATATGGGGAAGGGGTGCTGTTGATGCTAAAGGACCTCTTACGTCAGCATTTATAGGTGCGTCAAGTGCTCGAGACCATGTTGAGGATGTATTGAAAGTATACGTAATAGCGTTAGTTGGTGAGGAAGGACCTAGTCACGGAGCATGGAACTTAGTTAGAAAGGGTGTGAGGTTTAATCACGTAGTTATTTGTGAACCTAGTGCAGGTACTGGTGTCGTAGTGGAGTATAGAGGTAGCTTATTGGTCAAGGTTAAGTGTTCATCAAAACCCGGTCATACTGCTACACAAGGACTTAATTCAGCATGTGATAAGTTAATCGATTACTTAAGATACATAACTAGCAATACCAGTATTAGTGAGTACATACCATCCATAGTTAAGCTTGCATGTGGTGAAGCGTTTAATGTAATTCCTAAGAGTGGTTATGCCTACGTATCATTAAGAATACCTTTCGGTGTGAATATCGACCAAGTAATTAGGGTTATGAAGTTAAATCTACCTAGCAACTGTAAACTCTATATTGAATCTTACGTAGAGCCCGTTAAAGTCCCACTTAAGAACCTAGTTGTAAGGTCTGCCGTAAGATCTCTAATTAAGCTTGGTTTAAAGCCTAAGCTAGTACGTAAGCTTGGTACTAGCGATATGAACATAGTATACGGTAGGGTCAGTAACGATGTCGTAGCATATGGGCCTGGAGATCCTAAGCTCTCACATACCGAAGAGGAACGTATAAGTATAGATGAGCTCATACTTGGAGCTAAGGTCTATGAATCAATAATTAAGGAGATCGTAAAGTTAACTTAATTACCCTACATTAAGACTAATACCTGGTAAGATCTAAGTTGAGAATTAGTATCTACTCGTTCAATGATTTAATGAGATCCTACGTAATACTACAATTTGAGAATGGAGAGGTTGGAGTGTTAAACAATGTAATGAGAGGATATAGTGTTAAAGATTTAAGGAGGGTTATTGAAGAAGCACTAAGCGCTAAGGTTAAAAGCTTAAGCTTAGCTTATGGAACGATGCTGTACGAGGATTCGGAAATGTCCTTAACTTACATGAGAATTGAATTAGATAATAACGATCAGTATACATTAGAAATCTATGATGAATCAGCCTACGTAATAACTAATGTTGATATTAAAACAACTTATGAAGTATTAACTAAGCTGATTTCCAAACTAGCTCCCATGGTTAAGGTGAGAAGGAGTTCATCACTACTTACACTTATTGGTGAAGGGGTGAAGTTTATGGAGTAATATGAGCAGTTAAGTCTTAGTTTCCCTAGGTCCTATATGCCCTATCTCGGTCTGAACTATGACTGTTTTTAACCCTTGGTCCTCAAGTACCTTCTTAACCTTAAGCATTTCAGTAACGCTAGGTCTTCTTATATCCCTACGTCTGAACGTTGGGAAGTAGTCAAGTACGGTAACCTGTATCTTAGGATCTATGGACGCTATCCTCCTACCTGCTTCTGCTAGTTCGTCAAGTGCTATGAGTTTTGAATTATATACCAAGCCCACACCTAGGTATACCCTATCGGAGTACCTCTCATATATGTACTCAATAGCCTTCCAAGCAGTATTTAGGTACCTTAGAGCTAGATCTCTATCAGTTAACCCAGTTATTCTCATGTATGTTTCCGGCTCTACACACTTAGGTTCTACACCAATGTTATTACAGCCTGCTTCAACTAGCTCATCTATATAGTCAGGTGTTAATAGCGTCCCATTACTATCTAAGTGTCTCCTAACCTTAGGTTTAACCCTCTTCGTAACTTCCTTAAAGAACTCTATAAGCCATCTCCTATTTATCGTTGGTTCACCACCACTAATTGCTATACCCTTAGTACCATACCTTCTATGACACCAAACAACCTCTTCTGCAGCCTCCTTAGGTGTTAATGGTTTCGTAGTATTATCATAAGTCACGTGATAGTTCTGACATTGGGGGCATCTTAAGTTACAGCCAGCAACCCATATTGCTGCTTCAACGTAGTCTATATAATTAACCTCCCACCAAGGTGTCGCCTTACCACCAACCACATGGGGTTCAGGGCCGTGTACTATCCTTTTAGGAGTAACTCCCTCTAAGTCTGTTGATATATTCATACCATCCTTAACAGGCGTTATACATGTCCTCTCAAGCTCTCCATTAATTATTAATGCACAAGCCCAACAACCTCCTGTACGGCATGGGAGACTAGGTTTCTTGGAACCTAACCTACTAAACTTAAATCCTATGTACTCTAATGCTTTAGCAACACTTACACCGCTAGGAACCTCGTACTTAACTCCGTCAACATATATATTTACTGAATTAACTGTAATGCACCTCTCAATATAGTATCTAGCTTCATAGGGACATGCCCAATAACATGACAAACACCCTATGCATGAATCTTTGCTATGGCACCTATTAACTAACTCACAAAAACCACAGTCTCTACACTTCTCTTTATCTATTAATACGATGGGTTTACATATCCTAAACTTACCATTAGACACCTAACTTACTCCCAGTGGTAAACTAGTCTTACAAATCTTAAGAATCGAATTAAGAATACTCATGGAGACTTAATTACGTAAATAGCTTTGCGTAACGTATGCTAGTAATAAAATCTTTAAAAACTTTAAACGGCACGTAGATATGACCTACTCTGTTTATCCATTACTTCATACCCCATCTTAGGTGTTGGTGGTCTTTATGAAGGTACGTGTAGTCATATTTGGTCAAGGATTGGTAGCTACGCACTTTGTTGTAGGTCTTGAGAGGTTAAAGAATGGTGAAGTAGAACCCTATGGTGTTCCGCTAGCTGGCTATAAACTTGTCTATCCCATTGAATCGATAGATGTAGTTGGCTCTTACGATGTCGATGAATCTAAAATCGGCTTAAGCCTCTACGACATAGCAGTTAAGTACTTAGGTGACTTAATAAGCATACCTAATACCCTAAAGGAGGTTGAAGTTAGAAGGGGTATACACATAAACTCCTTGAAGGGATTACCTATTAAGGCTAAGGGTATTGAAGAAGTAACTGGGAACCTACTCGATGCTATTAATATGTTAGTAGATGATTTTAGTACGTTAAGACCTGATGTATTTATAAATGTTATATCAACGGAGCATGCCGAATCATTTAATAACTGGGATGTTTTTATAAGTGCTTTAAGAAGCCACGACATCTCAAAGCTTTCAGCTAGTCAAGTATATGCCTATGCCGTATTTGAGTATGCTAGGATATATGGAAGGAGTGTCGTATTAATAAATGCAATACCGACCCCGTTAGCTAATGATGACGCATTCGTTGAGATGTTTAGAAGAGTTAGGTCATTAATCTTAGGTGATGATGGTGCAACAGGAGCTACGCCCTTAACTGCTGACATACTTGAACATCTCAAGGAAAGGGGGAGAAGGGTTAAGTCGATAGCTCAGTTTAATATCGGTGGTAATACAGACTTTCTCACACTTACAATACCGGAAAGGAATATAATGAAGGAGAAAACAAAGAGTAGTATTGTTGAGGATGTTTTAGGTTATGACGTACCTCACTACATAAAGCCTACGGGTTACCTTGAACCCTTAGGTGATAAGAAGTTCGTATCCATGCATATAGCCTGGAAGACATTTAATGAATTTGAGGATGAATTAATAATAAATCTTAGAATAAATGATAGTCCTGCATTAGCAGGATTACTAATAGATCTAGCTAGAGTTGGTAAGGCATTAGTTGAGAGGGGTGTCTATGGAACATGTTATAGGGTTAACTCATTCTTCATGAAAGCACCAGGTCCCAGAGGCTCAAGAAGTATATCAAGAATCATAGCCTACTACAATATGATTAAATACTTAAGAGATTTAAGAATAATTAATCAGGAAATAAGCATTCCTGGGGAATAACATTAGAAGAGGATTAAGCATTATAGTAACTTGCGATAGAGCTTAGTAAATCGAACCCCAACTTACTAAGGTCTTACATCAATTCAAGTATCGAAGTAAAATTAAATGATGTTAGTATGTCTTTGAAATTTTGTCTCAGTGGTGAAGATATTTCAAGACGTTACGTGAGGATATGAGCTACTATAACCTTACACTATCATAGGCATGTAATTCCTAAGTAGATTTAACTTAAAGGCCTCCGTATATACACCCTTTACTGGGTATATTGCCATGATGACAGTGCTAATCTCGGGCCTATTACCCTACGAATCAGGTAAAACTTACTTTGCAGCATCATTGGCTAGGGGTATTAAGTCGTTAGGCTTAAGTGTTACTGCATTCAAACCTGTAGCTGCACATAGTATATGGTATCAATACAAAGTATTTGCTGAGTCCATCAGATTAGGTATCCTAGTTGGTGAAGACGTACTCAACTACATGAGGCTAGGTCTAATAGCCAATCCCGACGTACAAAACCCTATAGACATACTAACGGCAGTACCTGATGTCAGTAAGTATTCATCGGTGGATGAATATTTAAGAGTATTAGAAGATGTAACATCTCAAGCTCTCCTCATTAGAATTTCGTATGGTGGTTTGAGGAGGTATCTCTTAGTTAGGGAGGTTTTTGAGAAGCTTAATGATTACTTGAGGAATGAAATAAAGAACGCACTTAATGTCTTCTCTCCTGTATCTCAAGTAAGTAGGTTATGGCTTATCAACTACTTAATGAGTAAAGAGGTTGATAATGTAATTCTGAATTCATTTAGTGGAATTAAGGATAGCGCTGATGTAGTAATTATTGAATCATTTAGTAATGCATTAATACCTTCGACATCTCTCGCCCCTTACGTAAATACTCTCATTATAGTAACACCTGGTAAAGCCCTAATTTTCTCGGGTATGAAGTTAAGATCATATATTTCAGCGATAAGGTCGTTAGCTGATTTAGAGAGTAGGAGGTTTATGAAAATATTTAGACCTGATGCTGAGGTCACGATACCTCTAAGTGAGGAATGGCCTCCTAAAAAGTTAGGTCATGATGTTGTGAGTTACATTCTTGAGCTTAAGTAGTTACTCAACTTTAATCTCGGTACCTGGTGTTTTCTTTAAGGCTTCAATAATTACCAGTCCGTTTATGTATTTTGCTTTAGTATTCTCTACATCTATAGGTTCGTCAAGCTTGACTCTAACCCTATATATCTTAGGTGTATGTTCGTGACTTAACTTCCTCTTGGCATACACGAATACTTCGTACTCCTTAGCATATACCTTAACGTCATCCTTACTAGCTCCCGGAACCTCAACCGTGATTATGTACTTATCACCTCTATCATCTATTATATACCTACCCTCAACTTCCTCAACTCTCTTAACGCCTGTTTTAATGTATATAGCCATGGGCAGTATTCTGAATACTTTACTAATTATGTGCTCAAATTCCTTATCATTGCTCACATTCGGACCCGAACGTAATTAATACAGAACAGACTTTAAGCTTACCGTTAAATAATCATATTTAGGTATAGGTGAAAACTTGAAGAGGTTAGGTCATGTACAAGCTGCCGTACTTACGTTACTTAGTATGGGTGTTAGGGAGTTTAATGAAATAGTTCGTATGCTTACATCGATGTCAATACCGAAGAGTAGCATATACACAGCTGTAGATGAGTTGCGAAGGAGGGGTGTGATTGATATTAAGGTAATTGGTGAAAGGAAGTTCATCAAGCCTAAGATAGATATAGAAAAGGAGGTTTCTAGAATTAGGATGATGCTTAGAGATAAATCTCTTGAAATAGCATACTTCCTAATAAATATGTTGAGAAGTGATATAATTGATTTTGAGCTTCTAGAGCCTCCACTACTTGAGGAATTAAGAGACGCCTTGAGGGAGACGTTAGATAAGGTGGAAAAGGTACTTAAGGGATGGAGACATGTAGTAG
>CAZUAD010000047.1:0-10714 GCA_964618155.1 uncultured Desulfurococcaceae archaeon | reverse complement strand
GGTCAACACTATTTAGATTTCTAATTAATGCCTCGTTAATCGATGTATCAGCACTGTAAAGTATTACGCATTTGCCATCAGTTATTAGCGCACCGTAAGTTGGTACTGGATGTATTGATGGTATGACCTTAATTATTAGATCTTTTAGCCTATACTCATCTCTGTAAATTTCATGGAAGATAACACTACTACTTACCTCCTTAGGCAATGTATTGATGAGTAATGTCTTAAGATCCTTCATTACATTACTATGTGCTAACACGTTAAATGATTTACATCCCTTACTCAATGCAAGGACTGAAGCATCGAAGAGACCTATCCAGTGGTCTATATGTTTATGACTTATGTAAATTAAGTCGAAATCACATAATGTAAGATCTAGTTCATCTAATCTCCAGGAACAGCCTTCACCAAAGTCTATTAGAATTCTTGACTCCTTTGATTCAACCATAAAACAGTTATGGGCTCTATTAGGTGATGAGCCGGCTCCACCTGTACCTAGGAAATATACCTTCATTGCCTGTACCTAAAAATATGTGCTAAGTAGGTAATTAATAGCAAATTTCTTAGAGTTTATGGTGAGTTTAGGTGCTATGGTTAATATACGCTATTGCATGTCTAATCCTATGGGGCTTATGGGGTTTAGTACTTAAGCTCGCGTATAGGAATCTTCAATGGGTTGAAGTCTACTTCCTCTCATCGTTGGCTTCATTCTCATTAGCATTAGCGGTATTCCTACTATCTCATGGTAAGTTAAACCTGAGGGGTACCTCATTGTATGCCATAATAGCAGGAATTTTTGGTGGTGCTGGGTATGTGTTTTTCGTTAAGTCTTTAGAGCATGGTAAGGCATCCATAATCATACCACTAACAGCACTATACCCGGCTATCACAGTCTTACTAGCTTTCCTCATACTCCATGAGAAGCTGACATTAACACATGTACTAGGAATAATATTAGCCCTAGTAGCTGTCATCTTACTTTCAACATAGATGTTTTAAGGTTAAATCAGCTTACACAAAGTTAGATTGGGTAAGTACTTGCTTTGCCTAAAACTTCCTGAAGACTTAAGGAGAACTGTTAGTAAGGCCCATGAATACTTTAAGTCCTACTTAGTAATGGGTGATCCACGAAATGTGGTTGATGAAGCTAGGATCATAGTTGATAGGCTAGGTATCAGTAATGTATGGTGTGTAGGTGATGTAGTATGCTCAAACTTCGTAAGATTTGGTTTAACACCTTTTGCATGCATTATCGACGGTAAGACTTTAAGGAGGGAAAGAATAGATGTTAAGCATTTGGTAAAGGTCTTTAATCATGTAATAAGAGTGAGAAATCCTCAAGGCATGATATGCGATGAAGTTTTCAAGGCCGTAAGAAGGGCCGTTAAGTCGACATTAATAATAATCGAGGGTGAGGAGGATCTTACAGGATTTGCTGTACTCCTTGCTTCACCAAGTAATAGCATCTTAGCATATGGTGTACCCCCAAATATAGGTGTAGCCCTCATTCCTACGTCCAAGGAGAATAAACTTAAGGCTGTAAAACTTCTTAAGATGTTCAAGCTTACCAGAATAGATTAGAGCTAGGTAATAAGTTGGTGAGTACTTGAGGGAGTTAAGGCTCAGTATTGTATGGTCACGAAGAGTGCTTACTGAAGTATGTCTTGCTTCCCTAATAGGATTACTTATAGGTGTGATTACAACAGCCTATGGCTTAGTGTTTAATTACTTGAGTACAGCTGTTGAAACCTACTTAAAGAACTTCACATTAGTGATTACATTGTCAACATTGCTACTTCTAACTTCATATGTATTAGTAAGATCTTCAAGCTTTAGGAGTGGTAGCGTGTTAGAGGACTTTCTATTAACATATCATTTTAGGGGAGGATATGTCAGCATTAAGGATTTAGCATTAATACTCATTGCTTCATTAGCAACCGTTTCTGCAGGAGGTTCTGTAGGTGTAGCTGGTATAGCTGTATTTACAGGATATGCTTTAGCTAAATACCTGGTAGATAGGTTAGGCATTATCTATGATAGAAAGTATTATTCAATAGTAGGTGCTGTTGCAGGTATTTCAGCTGTATTTAAGGCTCCCTTAACTGGTATGGCTTTCTCTCTTGAAATGCCTTTTAAACGTGGTATTGAAGTCTCCTACCTCTTACCATCTCTCGCTAGCGCTTTAACCGCCTATGTAGTCTCCAAACTCTTTTTTGGAGGTAGAGAATTACTTGAATTCATTAAACCTAAAACTTATGCCTTAACCTATAGTCTTATCTTACATTCAATAATGATAGGCTTTCTTGCAGTGCTTACTGTGTTTACGGCGTATACTCTTAAATACTCCTTAAGGTTTATTAAGGTAAAGTTCTTAGCTAAATACCCCTATACGATCCCACTAGTAGCTTCTTCAACAATAATATTCACGTTTACTACAGTACCTGAGGTTTTAGGTTCAGGATATTCCCTAATACCTAAACTCCTTGAGATTGAGGAGTATGGCGCATTGATATCAATATCCCTCATAAAGCTCATACTTACTCTACTAATCCTAGAATTTGGTGGTGCCGGGGGTATATTCGTACCTCTACTTATTAGCGGTGCAGCATTAGGTGCTGCCTACGGTAGATTACTTAACTTACCCTACGTAGACTTGTTGATGATGGCCGGTATAGCAGGTGTTTTCTCAGCTGGTAATAAGGTGCTCTTAACATCAGTACTTCTTGCAGCAGAATCTGGTGGTTTGATTGCTGTCATACCTGCTGGAATCTCAGCTGCCATAGCTTATTCCCTCTCTGTTTACACATCAATACACTTCCTCCAACCACCTATAGGTCATGGGAGAATTAGGGCTAGATTATCTAAGTTGTTAACGTTGATGTGCAATGAAGGTTATGATTACTTAAGTAAGTTGGATCTTAAGCAATACTTGAGAAGCCCATGTATTGTGAGGGCTGAGGAAGGGATCATAGATGCATTAACTAAGTGTTTAAAGCATAAGTATATCGTGGTTACTGGTAGTAGGTCGCTAAGCTATGTAAGGACTTCAGTATTAGCTACATACTCAAAACTTAATCTTAATGTAGGTGATGTTGCTGAGAAGATGCCCAGTATAAGAGTTAAGGATGGTCTTAGCCGTGCTATAGAAGAGATAGTGTATGGCAACAACGACTTAGTCGTCATAACAGATGATAATGGTATCCCTAGAGGTATACTCGGGATAGAGGACGTCGAGGAGATTTTGAGGAGGGTTTTAATAAGCAAGTGTGTTGTAGTTATTGATGAAGGTAAGCTAACTTAAGTCACCACATGTACAGCTTAACTCATGTATCAATCTATGTAGCTCCTCCATACCTAAACCCTTTAGCGCTGAAACCTTAGGAACTTCAATACTCTTAGAGTATTTAATTAAAGTTCTTGATAAGTCTCTTAGCATTTTAGCATATAGTGTATGCTCAATCATGAGTTCCTTACGTATCTTTCCGAAATCTCTAAGTAGGTCACCATAAACTACGTCTTCACCTACTAGGTCAATCTTATTGATTATTGGAGCTGTATCAACACCTAGTCTTAGTTGTGTTGCCACTGATAATAGCGATATAAACGCATAGTCAGTTGCTCTCCTAATAACTGAGGCATCAACTACGAAAATGGCGTAGACGTATTTGCTAACGTTCTTGAGTGCTTCAACAAGCCTCCAGGATATGTCACGAAAAATAAATACCTCCATTTGACCTGGTGTATCTATTAGTACGTAGTCGGCATTTCTGCTTTTAATAAAGTTTATAATTAAGTGAATTCTTTCGGTAATGCGCTCCATAGCAATAACTAAGGCGCCGTTAGGGCCTAAACCTTCTTTTATAGCGATCTCTTTAGCGTTAATGAATGATCTTATATTGAAGTCGGGTCTATAAGGTATGTACTCAGCTGCTGGGTCTAGATTTATCGTCAAGACCTCATAACCATTATCCTTAAGCCACTTAGAGTATACTCCAACAACAGATGACTTCCCGGAGTCTGCAGGACCGACGAATAATACTATGGTGCTCAACACCATCACCTGCACATTAAGGCTCTAGGTGCTTAAAAACCTAGTCTACTTCCTAATGAACTTATATAGTAGTCTAGCATACAGTTAAAGCGTAGGTGGTTGCGAGGAAGGGTATTAAGCTAGTTATAGCAGATCTTGATGGAACACTCGTTAAGACTAAGATTAATTGGGATGAAATTAGGGAGAAGGTGAGGTCTGTCTTAGGTATAAGTGCTTCAGCACCTTTAAGACCCTTAGCTACAGCTCTTTACACTTACTACAGGTCATATAAAGGCTTTATTAAGGCCTTAATGATGGTGGAGGAGGCTGAATTAAAGAGTGTAAGAGACGCTGAATTTCATGCTGAACTACCTAAGGTATTGAGTAATGTTAGAGCCGAGGGTATTAAAGTAGCAATCGTTACCTTAAGGTCTTGGAGAACAGCAAAACCCCTTCTTGATAAATTAGGCATTATTAAACTCATAGATATGATTGTTACAAGAGATGTAGCCGTAGACAGAAGAAGTCAATTATTAGAGGTATTAAGGAAGCTTAACTTAAATAGTCATGAAGCCCTCTTCATAGGTGATTGGGAGGGCGACTTTATAGCAGGTATTAGTTTAGGTATAAAGACATTCATAGTTAAAGATTTTAACGAGACCATAGATTTATTGGTAAAGCTTACGAGCATCAAATAGTCTTGAATAAATCAATAAATCTTTCAACAATTTTACTTACCTTACATGTTTCTAAAAACTCTCTTGCTTTACCGATTATATACCTCCTTAACTCTTCATCATTGATCAACTGCTCTAACTTGTTTATGAGATCTTTAATATCCTTATACTTAACTATGGGACCGATTCCATCATTATTGGTAGGTATGGTTTCAACGTATCTCGTATCTGGTGTTACTATGGGTACGAAAGAGGCTAGTGTTTGGTATATTGTTGACGATACAACTACACGTTTTGTCTTACTCTTTGGGACTAGATGTATGTCTGAGGCCTTAAGATACCTATATAGGGTAGTTAATGAAGGTCTCATTCTCCATTGAATAACCCATTCATCCTTAACACCAGGAATTAACCCATCAGATCTTATGATCCAGTAAACTAGATCATATTTAGACCTTAACCTCCTTAACGCCTCAATGTATTCTGCATATTCATTGTATGGCTGTCTTCCGAAGCTAAAGAACAGTACCTTACCCTTAGCAAAACTAGGTTTATAAGGTTCTACATTAATTGGTTCGACGCATGGGTAAGGAATTATGTAAGTTTTACTTCCTATTTTATCATAGTACGTATCCTTAAGTAATTCATTGATGTATCTCTCATCAAAAACAACTATCGCATCATATCTTATGTAGTTTAATGGTATTAATTCTTCCTTTCTTGTACTATGTACTACGACTACCACCTTAGAATCAAGCTTATCTATTAAATGGCTTAAGCTCCTGTATGGTAATCTATTGTATAACTCGATGATTAAGATATCACAATTAATACGCTCAAATACCCTCTTATCTATGTAGCCATAGCCACTACTTGATTCTTCGTAACATCTTATGACCCACTCTTCATCATCAACATCTAAAATTCTATGGTGCCAATCGACATTAGCACTCTCAATGGTTGGAGCAAGTGCGTGTAGCTTGAATCCTCTTTGAATAAATTCCCTACCTATTAACTCCGCATGAAGTGATATTCCGCATGAAGCATTCCAACGTGAGATGATGCATAAATGCAAACCTCTACCCTTTCAACTTAAATTCTTTGAGAGGGTTTAAGTCTAGATTTCCTAAGTATGGATAAGCCATCATACACTTAACTATATTAGATGTTCACGTGAAGTAGGTATTCGAACTTTACTTAAAGGTACCTAAAAATTAATTACTTAACCCTTCAGGGGGTGTTTTCCTTAGAATGTACGTTTTAATTACTTCACCTTCATTCATCACAATCAACTTCTTATCTGTACCTTCAATAGTGATAGTCCTAATCATACCTAAGGGTACTTGTTTTAACTCATGAGTAAGCTTAGTGATTAAATTACATATCGCTTCTTGTTTTGGAATCCATGCCTTAACGCTTATAGCGGCATCTAGTACTTTCCCTTGTTTGCTAACTAACATTACAATTTCAGGCACAACATTGTCATATTGTTTATGAGATCTTACTAAATTCTTAGCTACTGATGCCAAGTAATCACCGATAACATGCTTAATTTTAAGAGGTTATTTATAAGATTGAGTGCAAAATACCTAATACATCATAACCCTCTCTAATCACGGATAGGGTATGACGAGCATATTAGCTATTAATGTTAGTAACATAATCTCACCTTTATGTTATTCGGTACTAAAGCTAGAGCCTTACAGTATGTGTAGTATGGGATGTATATACTGCTATGCTAGGTGGTATTGGAGTGCTAATTACATTAAACCCCAATTTACGGTAATTAAGTACTTCAAGAAGACGTTAAAGAAGATTCATGTGAGGGGGTTACGACCAATACCTTTCAGACTTTCAACACTTGTAGACCCCTTTCAACCCGAAGAGGAAAAGTTTAAGATTTCGTTAGAGCTACTTAAGATATCTCATGAATATGAATACCCCTTAATAATAAATACTAAATCTATTCTATTTACGAAGAATCCATGGATTAACCTAATGGAAAAGCTCCTCGATATGGGTAAAGCTATTATTCAAGTATCAATAACTACGCTAGATGACAGGATTTCAAAAGTACTTGAGACACGAACACCTAAACCGAAGGCTAGATTAAAGGTCCTTAAGGACTTAGGAACTAGGGGTTATCCAGTAGTAATTAGGCTTTCCCCCTTTATACCCATGGTAAGTACCTTACCATCAATAAATGAATTAGTGGGTATCTTAAAAGACATAGGTGTTAAACACGTAATTGTTGAGGGTCTGCGCTTAGAGAAGGACTTAGTAAGTAAATTCTATGACTTAGTTAAGAATTACGTGAATCTTAATGAAGTAAAGCTTGAATCTTATAGTATTGTGGAAGAAGGTAGGATACTTAAGTTATCATTAGATAGTAAATTGAAATGGTATGTAGCTCTAAGAAATGCTCTAATGAGGGAAGGTATAAGCTTCTCTACATGCAAGGAAGGATTATTTGAGCTTCATACAGCACCCGATTGTTGCGGTATGTACTTATTTAAAGATGATTACGTTGTAAGGCTTACATTGAATGAGGTTTATAGGAAGTTGTTAGATATTGGGGGTCTAAGCGTAGATGAAGTCGGTAAATTCATTAATGATATATGTAGAATTAGCAAAGTTTTATGTAGTAATGATGCAAAATCTTACCCTAGGGAGATAGCTAAGGCTTTAATAAAGCATGAGAGGAGATTACCTAAAGTACTTACTAATGCCTCACTCCTTAGTAAAGTGTCTCCTAACATGAGCTTGGAAGATAACACTATAACCTTAAAGAAGTTACTAACTAAATAATTAATGAACAGTATGCTAAAAAGCGACATACTTCACTGTTGCCCTAAAGTAGTATTTTTAGATCTAGACGGTACTATATGGAGCTCACTAGATATATCGTCAAGCATTCCTCCTTATACTAAGTTAAGTGATAATGCAATAAAGGACTCTCGTGGTGAAGTTATAGTTTTAAGGAAGGGATTTAGGGACTTTATTAAATGGCTAAGAAATTCTTTAAGACATGTGAGAGTGTATACTTTAAGTTGGAACATACCTTGGAAGGCTTTAGAAGCTCTTAAGGCTTTCGGCATAGTAGATCTGTTTGATGGTCATTGCATAGAGTATCATCCACACAAGGAGTTAATGATGAAGAAAGCATTGGTTAATGAGGGCTTAAGGATTAGACCATGCGAGATACTATATATAGATGACAGAACCATACATCTCAGTAATATTAGGGAGTTAATAGGTGATGTAGCATTTATTCACATGGGTTATGACGTAAAAGACTTCATTGAACTACGTAAGCTCTTAGAAAGTGTTGTCACTAAGTTATGTCAGATTTAGCATTAAAACCTTATCTCCTCAATTATAACACCTCTACTCTTCCTTACAAGCCATATAGCTAATAGCATGAAGATAGCTATCCATACGAAGACGGAGATGGCAGCTAATCTTAAGTTAATTAAAGGTACTGGTTCACTCCCAACAAGCCATCTTAAGTAGGCACCGGTAGGCGGTATAGCACCGGTTGAATGGAATGTTAGTAGTGCTGGAAGTGTTGTTAAAGGTAAGATGTATGTTATGTTACCTAAGTCAACCCATAACTCAGAGTAAGCTATAAACCCTATTATTAGCGGTATGAAGCTAGTCATAGTCAGGGCCTTGGTCCTTCTTAGTATAACCAATGTTAATGCAAGTACGTAAGCAAGCCAATATAATGCTATACTACCTAATAGGAGGTCTATGTAGACAGCAATAGGATTTTCAGGTATTGCTATAACGTGCCATTTCATGTAGGCTAAACCAATTACTGAAAACATGATGATACTAACTATTATTAACATGACAATCATACTTGCTAAGAAGTCCTCAATTAAAAACCTAGTAGGTGATAACTTAGTAAATTTAGTAATAAATCTAACAGATCTTGATGAATGAACAAAGCCGTAAGTTAAGCCTATAGCGACCGATGATAACGATAGCAATCCTAAGAAGCTATAAGCTAACGATGTATTTGTTTTTACTAAGAATACCTCCCATTCACTACCAGCTTCACCACCTGGTGAGAACACAAACACCCACATAAATACCCAAAACTCTATGAAGGCGATGCTCCATCCCAAGATCTCGGGTTCGGTTAAGTAGTTCTTTATCTTTAACTTTAAGTATAAGGACATATACTCTCAACCCCTATACAGCCAGCTCATAAACTTTATCTAAAGTTAATAGCTTAGTAAGTGGTTCACCAACCTCTGCTTCAACTATACTGTATACCTTACCGCCAGCTTCAAAGGTTAATAACGCGTCATCCCTTCTACCTACAACTAAGTTAGCCATTAGGAGTTTTGATGTCTGTATGGGCCCGTAAGTCCTTCCTTCAAATATAAAGTATGTAGACCACTCCCTTAGTACTGGTATGACCCAGGTTTCATGTGTGTTAATTGCTATAATTCCCTTATACTCCCTTAGATATTTAATTAGCCTTGTCTTTCTAGCAGGATCTAATTGCTCAAATGGTTCGTCAAGTAATACATGCTTAGCTTTAGAGGCTAATGCTATCGCTGTACCATAGGCCTTACGCTGACCCGCTGAAAGCTCCCAGGGCTTTCTCTTAACGAGAATCTGCTTGTCAATACCAAGCTCTTCAAGAATACTTAACGCTAAGTCTATATCACCATCAGTTAAGTCCATGTATAACCTTAGATTATCGTAGGCATTAACTCCTAATGGACTTAATACTTCACTTAAATTTATTGCTAAAAGTCCTTTAACGCCGTAAATATCCCTAACATCTAATCCATCAATTAATATCCTTCCTGAAGATATGGGTACTAAACCAGCTATTGCCCTAAATAATGTTGTCTTACCTGAGCCATTAGGCCCTAAGACAATGTGCTTATCAGTAAATCTAAGACTTACCCCTCTTAATACGTGTTCACGCCTCCATGCATACTTAACATAGAGATTGCTTACCTCAATCATGCTTTATAATCACTAAAAATAGGTTACTACTTGCTTAAAATACTTTTAAACCACTTAATACTATAATCGTAGGTGATTAATAACGAGATTTAAGTCTACTATGATCTACCAACTAATAGCATTAATTTTAGTAGTCATTGGTATCGTGGTCTACATAATGAGCTTACCTATTGTTCGATACAGTAAGGCTAATCTTGAGCTTTACTTTGCTTATAAGTCTATGGAGGAAAGGTATAGGGTTGAATGGATTGATAAGACACCTAGCGGTGCCATACCTGATAAATACTTCGTAAAAGGTGTTCCATGGATAAGCCATACGCAATCGTACTGCGCATCAACATGCCTACAGATGATAGCTCATAAGTATGGCATCTACGAAAACATAGGATATTTTAACTTCATCATGGGCTTTACTTACGGTGCATACCTAGGTAAGACGGAGGTAGGGCCATACAAGTACTGGTTCATACCTGGAGGTGATCCTCTCATGGGATTTGTGAATGCTTCGGAGGTCTTAGGTTTCGAATACCATATGCTAGTTACTAATGATAAGGAGGTATTCATTAAGCTATGTAAGTACCTAATATCTAAGGACATACCAGTAATCCTACCAGTCAATATGTCAAGACTGTATGGATACCCTTACTTCTCACCGCACTTTGAATTACTCGTGGGCTACGACAAGAATAACTTCTATATCTATGAGCCCGTGGGGGGTGAGTATAGGTATGAATTAAACGCTACAGGCATTAAATTCCCCATAGATAATGTCGTAAAAGCCGTTGAGGAAATGTCTAAAGGATTCCTCCTACCATGGAGGTATGGTCTAATATATTTCATTAAGGTTAGGGAACCTATTGAGAACTTAGGTGGCGTATTAATAAGGAATGGTAAATTACAAATAGGTTCAAACGTATCATATGGGCGATACACCATACTAACGGGTTCGTATGCGATTAGGGGATTAGCTAAGTTAATTGGTAAAGAAGAAACTGACCTATGGCTTATTAGG
>CAZUAD010000046.1:0-11191 GCA_964618155.1 uncultured Desulfurococcaceae archaeon | reverse complement strand
TACCCTACTATGACTGCTTCCCAAGTGGTACTGGATATCCGAGTGAGGTACTACTAAAGTACTGGGCTAAACTACTTGAAGAAGGAGGTGTAGATATGGTATTCACAGGCCACGTACATAACTACATGAGGTCATGGCCACTAAGAACTGTGGACGTAGTTGAGGTACCTGTTGATAGACCTTGGACTAAGGTAGGCTATAAGTACGTTTACGAGCTAAAGCATAGTAGTGAGGAGGGAACAACATACGTTGTCGTAGGTACTGCTGGTGCTCCAACAGATCCATATGAGAAGGGCGGTGCATGTGCTATCAGAGACTTCATGGCTTCAGCGTACGCTAGACACATGTACGTACTCCTAGAGATTAACTCAACAAACATACACTACGTAGCTAAGGATGCAAGAGGACGTATATTAGATGAGGTAACATTCCCATTCGTTGTTGAGGAGTTCACAGTACCTGAGTACGATTACAAGATCTAAGGTTAAAATAAAATCACCTTTTTACTTCTAAAATAACTTATTTCTTAGGTAAGTACCTTGTTTCTAAGAAAGAAAGTTGATGAGATTATAGACTCTGCTAGAGCTAACATTAGGAATGCAATACTCAACTTCCTAGCTGCTAAGAACGTTCTTGAACAGTTGAAGAGGAAGGGTGTAGATACATTATTAATGCAGACAGCATTTATGGGGTTACCTGTACCATCAAAGGTGCTTGCCAATATCTACATCAAATCAGGTGTTGATTCCATAGCAAAGGCGTTGAAAAAGCTAAGAAAGGCTAGAAGCATGTGTATGGAAAAGTATGCATACATATATCCCACACTTCTTAACGCGTACTTTGAAGAGCTTGAGAGTAAACTTAATGATATAATAAGGGATGTTGGCGATATAGATAGAGTAGTCTTAGAGCTTGAGGACATAATGATTAAGCTTCAAGAACTAAGAGAGGTAATAATGAATTATGAGGCGTGAAATGAGTGAAGAGATCGTCATCTATACATTAGGTCATAGTAATAGAGAGCTTAATGAGTTAATAAATCTGTTAAAGAAGTATAACATTAAACTTTTAATCGATGTGAGAAGATTCCCTACATCCAAACGCTACCCTCACTTCAATAGGGAGAATTTAGGGAAGGTACTAAATAAGTATGGTATAGCCTATGTTTGGCTTGGTTCTAAGCTAGGAGGGTTTAGAAGCGGTGGTTATAAGGCGTACATGAACACAGAGGAATTTAGGGAGGGGTTAAGGAACCTCTTAAGCCTCATTAATAATTTAAAGGAAGGTCACGCTGCAATAATGTGTAGGGAAAGGTTATGGTTTAAATGCCATAGAAGATTTATTGCTGATGAACTTGTCAAGCTGGGGTATAAGGTTATCCATATAATAGATGACAAAAGGGTTTATACCCATAGGGTTAAGTCCTAAGGTGCTATCTTCCTGCCAGTATACCTTTCTATGACCTCCCTTAACCTGATGTACCAGTTAGGCACGCTTATCTTTCTAGGCATCATATCAGGAGTTAAGGCCCTTATATCGAGAACCGGTGTTCCATCAAATAAGTCAAGTCCTTCAACATACAAGAACCTACCATCACGTCTCAGCAGTTTAACTATGTCTATTCCTATAGGGTTAGGCCTATGAGGTGAGTCAGAGCAAAACACACCAACCTCAGGTAATTCGGATAAAGGAACACCATATCTTACTAACCTCCTATGCCTAATCCTTAACACCTTTCTTTGCTCCATAGTAACCTTATGCAACCAGACTATGACGAGAAGATGTGAGAAACCATCGATACCCTCTAACCCCTCTTCATACTCAGGAAATACTTCAATAACACCTTCAACACCTCCTGGCCATGCATTCTTTATCTCTTCATCAGAATATTCAACATGAATAATACCTATAGGCTTTACGTTTATTTCGTAATTCATGAAACCTCCCCTTAACTGCTATATTAGTGAAGTATAATAGCTATTCAAGTATTAGCTTTTTACTGCGTAGGTATTAGGTCTTATGTGGTAAGACATGACTAAATGCCTTGATATTGCCTTATCCCATGTTAGTATACGTAAATTTAAAGCTGAACCTATTAGGGAGGACGATGTTAAGTCTATAGAGTTGGCAGCTCTAAGAGCACCTAGTAGTTGGGGATTACAGCCTGTAACTCTTATCAAGGTCTATAATAAGGATGTGAAGAAAGCTATAGCTGATGCTGTTGGTGGTCAAGAACATGTTGCTGAAGCACCATTACTGCTAGTATTTGCTCTTGACTTTAAGAAGCTATTTAAGGCATGCGAATTAGCAGGTATTAAGGTATCACAACCTAAGATAGGGCATATAATTGCTGGAGTAATTGATGTAGCTATAGCCTCATCCTGGGCTTCACTAGTTGCTGAGGAATTAGGTTATGGTGTTACATTCATAGCATTATACTCAAATCCATGCAAGATAGCAGATCTGCTAAGATTACCTGACCTCTGTATACCCTTAATAGGGCTAACAATAGGCAAGCCTGACGAGAAACCCAAGCTAAGACCTAGATTACCTAAAGACGCATTTTCGTTTAAGGAGATCTACGGCAATATCGAGGAAATAGGTAATCTTATACATAAAGAACTTACTAACGTGAAAAAGGATGTATGGAATATTGTCCTCACACCTAATGGATACTATGATGAGGTTAGTACTAAGATTATAGAGTGTTTAAGAGTAAAGGGATTTAAAGTTTAATATACTCAATTTAATTTCTTTTTATACGTAAGAATTTTAACCTATGTAACCCACTCCTTTGGATGGGCATTGAAGGTAGCAAAAACTCCTTTAGAATTAATTGGTGAAACCCCTATTCTAAGATTAGATAAGGTAGTACCTAGTGATGTGAAAGCTGAAATATGGGTTAAATGTGAGTTTATGAACCTAACTGGAAGTGTTAAGGATAGAATGGCATTATACGTGATTAAAGATGCTGAGAAGAGAGGTGATTTAAGACCTGGAATGAAGATAGTGATACCAACAGCTGGTAATGCAGGTATAGCTGCTGCGGCCATAGCTAATTACCTAGGTTATAAGGCAGTAATAATAATCCCTGCAGAACTAAGTGGTGAGAAGTTTAAGTTACTTAAGCTGTTAGGAGCTGAGATAATTAAGATACCAGGTCACGAACACGACCTATACGAGGCCCTTAAGTACGCTTATGAACTATCAAGGAAAGAACCAGGTAAATATTATGTATTAGATCAGTGGGATGAGGAGGCTAATGTACTAGCACACTATGAAACTACAGGTAAGGAAATCCTTGAACAATTAGGGAATGTTGATGCCTTCGTTGCTCACATAGGTACTGGTGGTACATTAATAGGTGTCGCCAAGAGGTTAAAGGAACATAACCCATCAACTATAATTGTTGCTGCAGAACCAGCTGAATGTCCTGTTGCTTATGAATGGTTCCATAAGGGTAGGGAAGGTAGGAGAGGTAAGCATGAGATTGAAGGTGTCGGCGACGGTTTTGTTCCGAACATTATTAAGAGATATAAGCACTTAATAGATGACTTCATAGTTATCTCAAGTGATGAGGCTTTAGACATGTCTAGGAAGTTAGCTAGATATGAAGGTCTTATGGTGGGCATATCGTCAGGAGCTAACGTCGTTGCCGCAATAAAGGTTGCAAGGAAATATAAGTTAGGTGAAGGTAAGAAGGTAGTGACAGTACTGCCAGACTATGCTGCAAGATACTTTAGTACAAGGCTCTTTGAGTGATGAGTTTGGCTAAAACTGACTGATGAGGTAACCTGGCCTTACTGACCTTAACTATCAACTTGGTAAAACCCTAATGAATACATCAGCATTAAACTTATTTTTAAGATCCTTTTCTACGCTCTTAGCAAGTTCGTAAGCCTTAACTATATCCATATTACTCAAAGGTACTAATGTAACATAACCCTGAAGAGCTTGATCGCTGACCAACCTTAACTTAATATCCTTAACTTTGAATCCCTTAGACTCAATGTAACCTACTATCCTATCCACGTATGCTTTCGGAGGAGCCCTATCACTAATTATGTTTATAAACCTCCTCGAAGTCTTAGTAAGTTCGTAAACTATGAATGAGAGAATGATCAAGCCCCCGCACCAGTCTATAATCCATGAAAACATTATTCCACCTATTATAGCTACTATTGTTGTTAAGCTCTCAAGTATTTCACTAAGTGTGAATATGGCGTATGTCGCTAGATAACCACCATACTTATGTGATAAGGCTATCGTTACTGAATACAAGAGTAAGCCCGCAATTGCTGAGTAAAGCGCTATATATGAGATTATGTATGGCTCTACATGGATTAGCTTAGAAGTACTTAACCCTCCTACAAAGCTGTATGATAGAAGTAGTACTAGAATACCTCCTAATGTTAGGCGTTTATGACCATACGGATGGTCCGAATCAGGGGGTATTCTCTCAAATCTAATAAAGTATATTATCCCTACCAAAGCAACTACGTTAGCTATTGAGGTTAGTCCATCAACATATAATGCCCTAGACTCACCTATTAACGCGCCCAATATCTTAGTAAGAGCTGCAGCTAAGGATAGTGTGAATATTAACGGTATTACGTATCCACTAGCCATCCTTAATCACTTTATATGTGAATTAATTATTAAGCTAACATCTTTACACATGCTCATTAGATTGTTAAGGTTTTTGTCTATTAGGCTTAACTTATTACCTCTAAGACTTAACACTAATCGGATACTGGTTAAGAATTCACTAATCGTGTAGACTATTGATACATTGATTATGCTTAATGCTTCAGCAACATATTTGTAGGTATAGGTTATTACCGTAGCTGCCTTACCACCACTTTCAATATGTTTTACATCCCTTGAAACCTTCATAAAACCCCTACTAAGTAGGTCTTTATCTATGTCATCATACTCTACCTCAAGACCGCTAACCCTAATCTCAGTTCTGACTACATGTTCTATGAGATTTATCATCTTAGGGGAGAGCGTCTTAATTATGTTGATTATGAGCCTTGCTACCTCAGGTATACCCTTAAGACATTCAGATACTGTGTTACACTCCATGCTTAAGCTTAATGAAGCTCTCCCACTTTCAGATGTAAAATAGGAAATTACTTTACCCTTTAAAGATCCAAAAACACTTGTTAAGCTTGTATCAATGAAGGCTATACCCTTATTCCTAATTATAAGTTCATGCAAAGCTAGAACGGAATTTCCTGGATTATTTACACTTAAGATAATTGACGCCCCTACGCTAGTCTTAAGAGTTCTCATGATTAAAGCCCTAAATCACTTGCTATACTCTTAAGTGCTTCAAGACCTAATTTAAGGAATTCATCGACACTTAAGCCTACGTATTCTATCTCACGTATTCTACCTCTACTAATTCTCCTAGCGAAGTCCTTAGACTTAAACTTCCTCTTTAAAGTTTCAAATTTAACCTCACTTAACTTCTTATTAGGCATTACAAGTGCCGTAGCGATTATGAGTCCCGATAGATGATCCGAAGCTCTTAACGCATGTAGTAAGCGCTCATTTTCCTTCCATTTAAGCTTATAGCCGTTATGCTCATTATGAGCTGCAATCACGTCTAAAGCCTTATCTGGTAATATACCATTGAGTATCTCAAGAGCTTTTAAACCATGCCTTTTAGGATCCCTATTAACTAAGTCATAGTCGATGTCATGAAGTAGTCCTATAAGCCCCCATAGATTTACATCCTCACCTAACTTCTTAGCTAAGAACTTCATTATAGCTTCAACTGCCAAGCAGTGTTTAACTGTTTTATCATCTTTTAAGTACTTCCTAAGCATTTCTAATGCTTTTTCACGGCCTATCACCCCATAACACCCTCAACATTACCGTATAACAAGCCGACTATTCAATGTTTTGCTTTAAGTGGGTAACATGTTTATATCTCAAGGAACACAATATAATTGGAGAACGTATAAATGAAGATTCATGAAATAGCTTTGAGGGAATTTATACATGCACTACTAAAGGGAGTGGATACGCAGGTTAAGGGATGCGTTAAGTATGGATTAAAATGCAGAGACCCTCCTGTTGTAACATCATCATTTCTTAGGTTTAAACTAAATTATACTGAGTTTAGGGTTAAGAGGTTTTGGAGAATAGCTAAAGCATATCATGGGTATTCATTAAATGTCTACAGGTTAAGAGATGCTTGGTTTCACTTGGTTATACTACCTAAGAAAGGTGTTGCGTTTACATACGATAACTATGAACTCTTTCCTGACATGTTTGACTGCATGAGGATATCATGCACGGAATACCCTAATGAAAACTTACTGTACATTTACTTAGAGGGTAGTCTTGGAGGCGAGGCACTTAGGTTGAACCTTGTATACGTACTTAAGAAACTCTTTGAGGTTAAACCTCTATGTTATGAAACCATAATAGAAGGTGTTAAAAGTATGGTGAGTAAGGGTTCATATAGTGAAATAGTTAAGAGTATGCCATGCATCTTTAAGTTATTGAAGGAGTATGGCCCCTTACTTTCAGAGATATTGCCTGTAATCCCTAAGACACTTAACGATTTACTATTGATTTCACCAGCTCTCGGCTCTATATTCCTAAGGCTTGGTATTAGAGTTAGAAAGAAGTAGTCTCTTACCTATTTGCACTGGCCATGCCCATCTAATACCTGCTTAATCAGCTCTTACCATGTAAGTTGTTCTGGGTACTTTATTCTTAGTACAACATTATCATAGATGGTAAGGATAATGAGGGTTTTACTAACATTACCTCCTGATATTCATGATCTAGAAATATATAGAGTAACGGGTATGAATGCTCCGCCACTGGGTCTTGCATGGATAGCTTCAGTACTTGAGCTTCACGGACATAAAGTTGGAATACTTGATACAGCTACCTTAAGGTTGTCATTAAGTAATTTCTTAACTAAGGTAAGGGAGTTTAAGCCTGACATAATAGGAATATCACTGCAAACGCCTACAGCGCCTAAAGGTTATAAGGTTATCTCAATACTTAAGGAGGAATTTCCCGATATACCCATAGTAGTAGGCGGAATACACCCTACATTCATGTATGAAGAGGCATTAAATAATGGTGCTGATGTAGTAGTCAGGTTTGAGGGAGAGTACACCACATTAGAGCTTGTAAATAAAATTGAACGTTATGGACTTAAAGACGAAGTTCTAAGGAGTGTTGATGGTATCGCCTTCAAATCTAGAGACGGTAAGGTGATTTTAACGGGGCCTAGACCTCTTATTCACGATCTAGATGAATTACCTCCACCAGCAAGACACCTATTACCTATGGACAGATATACGCTATTCAATAAGCCGATAAGGGTAGCTCACGTAATGGCTAGTAGAGGATGTCCTTACGGATGCTCTTACTGTACTACATCGTACTTTTGGGGTAGGAGAATAAGGTTCAGATCTGCAGTAAATGTTGCTAATGAGATTGAGGATATAATTGAGAAGTACGGTGCTAAGATCATAGTGTTCACAGATGACGAACTTACAGTTAACAGGAAGTTCATGTATGAGCTAATAAACGAATTGAAGAGTAGAGGACTCGATGTATCGTTTGCATGCGGGTCAAGGGTTGATCATGTTGATAAGAATTATCTTAAATTCCTTTACGAGAATGGATGTTCAGCACTCTACTTCGGTGTTGAATCAGCATCTCAAGAAACTCTTGATAAGATTGGGAAGAGAATTAAGCTTGAGCAAGCAATTAAGGTATTTAGATGGGTTAAGGAATTAGGGGGTTTTGCTAGTGGTAGCTTTATACTAGGGTTTCCATGGGAGACCGTAGATGATATGAAGCGTACAGTAGACTTTGCCATAAAACTTGACCCTGACTACGCCCAATTTACTGCCTTAACACCCTACCCTGGAACACCTATGTATGACTACGCATTAAAGCATGGTTTAATCGTCGATAGGAATTGGGAGCATTACACAACATTAAGACCGGTTATGAAGGGCTTCTACTTCACTATTGAAGAGTTAAGTAGAATGCTGATTTACGCATATAGAAGGTTTTACTTAAGGTTGTCGTTCATGATTAAGGAATTGAAGGCAGGTAGGCTAAAGGATCTAGCATCATTACTTGCTAAAGAAGCTGCTAGATTCCTTCTTGACGCAATAAAGGGGTTCATGGGTGGTAAGAAATGAGGGAAAGAGGAGGCTTAAGTGCTTTACTTGCTGCCTTTAGAGTCGTCTTAGGTAATCCCGCTATTAGACTTATGCTCTCAGGTGCTACAAGGAGGGTTAAGTGTGTTTACAGTGATGGATGCATAGTAGATGAAACCATACTATATCATGCACTCTCAACACTTTCAGGTGAATTCATTAAATGCTCGTTAATGGTTAGGTTTGCTAGTAATCTCATAGGCATGATAGTTAGGGCTGGAGTTGCTGTTATGAGGGGTAATGAAGAAGAAGTTAGGAATGCATTAAGGGATCCAGCACTAAGAAGAGGTGTTGCCCTAGTATTTAAGGGCATAGCAAGGTATGGGGTAACAGTACCTCAAAAACTACCCGCACCTTTCCTTATAGTTTGGAACTTCACTAACATGTGTAATTTAAGGTGTAAACACTGCTACCAGAGAGCTGATAGGCCATTACCTGATGAGTTAAGTCTTAGAGAAAAGTTAATGGTCGTTGAGCAGCTTGATAAGGCTGGTGTTGCTGCTATAGCATTAAGTGGTGGTGAACCTACCATCCATCCTGACTTCCTAGTCATAGTTAAGGCAATAGCTAAGAGGGGAATGTATGCTGCAGTAGCAACTAATGGGTGGAAATTAGCTGATATAGACTTCTTCAAGAAGGTTAAGGAGGCTGGCTTAAGATATGTTGAGGTATCAGTTGATAGTGCTTCGCCAAGAAAGCATGACTGGTTTAGAGGTGTTAATGGTTCATGGCATAGAGCTGTAAAAGCCCTTGAGAATGCCGTGAAATTAGGTATAAATCATGCTATGGCAATAACCATAACTAAGTATAATATTGGTGAGGTTGATGAGCTCTTAGACCTAGCAGAGAGTATAGGTGTTAGGAGGGTTGTGTTCTTTAACTTTATACCAGTAGGTAGGGGTGTTGACATAGTTAATGCTGACTTAGACCCCATAGAAAGAGAGAAGTTTATGAGGCACATATATAGGGAGATGAAGCGTAGGAAAATAGAGATAGTTACGACAGCACCACAGTATGGTAGGGTAGTTCTTCAGATGAGTGGTGAGAAGGAGGTTGCCCCAACACATTTCTATGTGGGTGGTGATGTAGCTGTAAAATCTGTAGCTGAGTTCGTTGGTGGATGTGGAGCCGGAAGGATCTACGCTGGTATTCAGCCTAACGGCGATGTAATACCATGCGTATTCTTACCAATAACCGTAGGAAACCTACGTAAGAAGACCTTCCAAGAGGTATGGGAGAGATCACCTATACTTAAGGCATTAAGAGATAGAGATAAGCTTGAAGGTTTCTGCAGAATATGTCCTTACAGGAATGTGTGTGGAGGATGTAGGGCTAGAGCATATGCGTACTTTAACGACATATTAGCGCCGGATCCAGGATGTATATATAACATTAGATATTGGAAGACCGTCAAGGAAGATATCCTGAAGAAATATAGCAAGCTAGAATTAGTTAGAGCGTGATGGTAGGGCTAACTGTCAATATCCATTAATGCGATAAATGTACTACCCTTAGCTGCTCAGGTTAAGATTTAAGAATGCTGCTTAGATCTTAGTCTAAGCATGAGGGATTAAGATGAGTGTAGGTAAGGCATATGGATTCATTAATGGAGTTATTTACCCTTCATTTAAACCATTAATAAGGGCTAGAGGCTTAGCTATATTTAATGGCAAGGTCGTGTATGTGGGGGATGAATCTAAGGTAAAGAGTATTGTAAGAGACTTAGGTGGTGATGTTTATAATTTGGAAGGAACGGTTATAGTACCTGGTTTCATTGATTCCCACCTACATCTACATAGTTATGCAGTAAGTTTTAGGGGACTTAACTTAAGGGGTATTAGGTCCATTAGTGATCTTAAAAAGAAGCTTAAGGAGTACATTGAAGCTAACCCTAATGTTAAATTAATTTTTGGCAGGGGTTGGGATCAAGAGGAGTTTGTTGAGGGTAGGTGGCCCACAAGATTTGATATAGATGATATAGTTCCTGATAAGCCTGTAATTCTTATTAGAGTTTGCGGTCATGCCGCACTTCTCAATACTAAGGCTATGGAGGAGCTAGGATTATTTAAGATTAAGTCTGATGATCTTGTTACAGATGAGAAGGGAATTCCTATAGGTATCGTTAAAGAATCACTACTTCAGAGGGTTTCTGAATATATGGATCATATGCTAGGAGATGATACTGAGATGCTTAATGCGTTAAGGTCTTTAGCATCTCAAGGGATTACGACAATAGGATATGTTAGTGCTAGGCTACGTCATATCGTTAAGCTCCTAGAACTTAAGCGTAGGTTAGGTTACCTCCCATTAAGAGTTTTTGCTTATCTAAGCCTAGGCGACTTTATGAAATTAATAAATGTAATACCTTCAAGCTTCGGTGATGACTACGTTAAAGTTATTGGCGTTAAAGTATTTGCGGACGGTTCTTTAGGTGCTAGAACTGCTTATTTAAGTTCACCTTACGATGACGACCCCAATAACAGAGGTCAGTTACTCATAAGTGAGAACGAGTTAAGTGAGTTAGTAATTGAGGCCCTCAGTAAGGGTTTTCAGGTAGCTGCACATGCGATAGGTGATGCAGCATTAGATGTAGTACTTAAGGCCTATAGTAGAGCATGTAGTAAATTAGGGGTTAACGTATGTAGGTCAATCGGCTTAAGAGTAGAGCATGCATCACTTACTAGACCTGATCAAATACCTGTAATGGCTAAGTTAGGCTTAGGAATTACAATACAGCCTAAGTTCATAGTTAGTGATTGGTGGGTTGTGAAGAGGGTTGGGATTTCAAGAGTTAAGTGGGTATATCCATTTAAGTCATTACTTAAAGCAGGTATAGAATTAGGTATATCATCTGATGCACCAGTTGAAGACCCTAACCCATGGGATAACATTCATGTAGCTATGAGTAGGGGCTCAGATCTAGGTATAGAACTAGCAAAGTACACAATGAATGAAGCACTATCACTTACTGAGGCATTAGA
>CAZUAD010000045.1:8329-11205 GCA_964618155.1 uncultured Desulfurococcaceae archaeon | reverse complement strand
ATATCGGTGCTATAGGTCTAACAAGAGTTGCCAGCAGGTACGTCTTCCAGCTAGGTGGTGCTGTCATAATGTTCCTAGGAGGTATAATCTATGCTTGGGGTGCATTCATGGCAACCATGCCCAAGGCACTAGTCGGTGGGATGTACATGGTAACCTTCGGTATGATTGCTGCTGTAGGTTTATCACTACTAAGCCTAGCTGACATGAAGTCAGGTAGGAACATATTCATAGTGGGTGTATCCTTCTTTGCAGGACTAACCATACCAGCATTCTTCAAGGGCTACAACCCGTACGGAATACATGGTGCTGGAGCTGTAGTTAATTGGTTCCACACCTACCTACCAGGCTGGGAGTGGGTAGGTTCAATAATAGAGATCATAGGAGAGACTGGTATGGCCGTTGGAGCAATCTTCGGGATAATCCTAGATAACCTACTACCCGGTACACCAGAGGAGAGAGGTCTAACACATCCAGAGTGGGTTGCATAATCCAGGAAATACCTATATTCTTTTTATTTACATAACTAAAGCCTTATAACTCCTAACTAAAAATGCTTACATGCATGACCTACTTAAGTTAGCTAATTAAAGTGCTGTGGTTGCATAACATTTTTATCCTTATGGTATATAATGTTTTGGTGTAATATTTGACCTCACCTAACTTAAAGAGTTCTTCTATTAAGGAGGAGATAGAGAAGGCTAATAAAACAGCTGTTGAGAGGCTAATGGAATCTGAACCCTACTGGGTTGGTATGGATCTTGCTAAGAACGTTATACCTGGTATGAAGGATTACATGTTACTCCATGCAGGTCCTCCAATAACTTGGGAGAGGGTTTCAGGACCCCTTAAAGGTGCACTCATAGGTGCAATACTTTATGAGGGTTGGGCTTCAACACCTGAGGAAGCTGAGAAGATGCTAAGGAAAGGCGATGTGGTATTCGAACCTACGCACATACATAATGCTGTAGGTCCTATGGCTGGGGTTATATCGCCTACAATGCCTGTGTTTATAGTGTATGATAAGAAGTACGGTAATTACGCATATTCAAACATGAATGAAGGGATAGGTAAGGTATTAAGGTATGGTGCTTACAGTAAGGAGGTATTGGACAGGTTAAAGTGGATGAGGGATGTATTATACCCTGTACTGAAGGCCGTAATAGAGGATATTAGGAAGGATAATAAGGATGGCTTAAGCTTTAAGTCATTAATAGCTCAAGCACTCCATATGGGCGATGAATGCCATAACAGGTATGTAGCAACAACTACGTTATTCCTTAAGGAGATAGCCCCATACTTAATAAGATCACACCTAGATAGGAAGATGATCCTTGACGCCTATTCATTCATGGCTAGGAACCCGTTCACAACGTTGAACCTAGGTATGGCGTCAGCTAAGGTCATGACCTTAGCTGCTCACAATATCAAGTACAGCACAATAGTAACAGTAATGACTAGAAACGGTACTGATATGGGTATATGGGTTAGTGGGTTAGGTAATGAATGGTTTACAGCACCAGCACCAACCCCTAAAGGTGTTTGGTTCCCTGGATTCTCCGAGAAGGATGCAAATCCCGACATAGGTGACAGTTCAATAACAGAGACCGCAGGATTTGGAGGCTTTGCTATGGCTGCTGCACCAGCTATAGTCTCATGGGTCGGCGGTACTGTGGAGTTTGCTGTTGAAAACACCAAGAGAATGTACCAAATAACCTATGCTGAGCATAAGTACTTCACAATACCTTATCTAGGATTTAGAGGAACACCTACAGGTGTTGATATAAGGAAGGTAGTTGCAACAGGTATCACCCCAACTATAAACACAGGGATAGCTCATAAGGAGCCTGGAGTAGGTCAAATAGGTGCCGGTATCGTTACATTTCCAATAGAACCGTTTAAGGCTGCTTTAAGAAGATTTGCAGAAAAGTATGGTATCTAGTGCATGAGCCCTTAAAGGTAATAATTTATAAGGAAAGATTTTTAAGTACACTAAATCAAACTTACTGTTAACACTTAAATTCTACATCCTTAACTAGTTTTGGGTAACCTTCTATGTCTTACCTCTACTATAGGGAAAAGTGGAAAGCACGTGTTGGCAATATTCTTGAGGAGTTTGTTGCAAAACTGGAGAAGGAGGGTAAGCCTCTATACGACTGGGCTAAGGTCATAGATTGGTCTAAGGCTAAAATATATGACCTCTCCCAACCACTAAGTAACTTAACGCCACCATTCCCGACATATCCACCCTTTGAGTTTAAGTGGATCAAGGTAATTAGTGAGCATGGGGTTCAAGCACAATATATAATGACGCCACTACATACAGGTACACACATGGACGGACCTCTACACTTTGACCCTGCAGGTCTTGACATAGGTAGCATCCCGATTGAGTATTGGATCGGTGAGGGAGTAATCATTGACATAAGTGATATGGTTGAAGATCTAGGAATATATACATCAGAGATGTTTGAGAAGAGGTTAAAGGAGTACAACCTATCATTAAAACCCTACGACATCCTAGTAATTCATACAGGTTATCATAGATATGCTTGGTATCAGCCAACAGCTGATACCGTTAGGTACATGTTAAAGCATCCAGGACCTATGAAGGAGTTTGCTGACTGGTTAATTAAAAATAAGATAAGGTGGACAGCAGTTGATGCGGTTTCACAAGACCATCCACTTAATACTGTGATTAGGAAGGTAAGACCTGATATTGCTGAGGAGTTTAAGAAGAAGTATGGCAGACCTGTTGATGAGGTCATGCCATGGCCTGAAAACTATCAGTTAATGCATACATACCTATTCCCCAAAGGCATTCTACATGTTGAGAACGCTGGTGGTGAGATAGACAAGGTATTAAATAGGAGATGCAT
>CAZUAD010000045.1:0-8319 GCA_964618155.1 uncultured Desulfurococcaceae archaeon | reverse complement strand
ATGCATCATTGGGGCACCACCCTTCAAGTTCTTAGGCGGGGAGTCAGCCTTCTGTAGATTATTCGCCATATGCTCGGATTAAAACATAAAACTTTTTCTCTAAGTTTAGATTGTCACTATATATTTTTAATTTTAAGAGTAGTATACATTATGTGTGTTGTGTATGGTGGTACTAAAGAATATAGTTAAAAAGAATTTCTATAGAGATTCAGTTCAGCTACTACACCTTAGTGAGGAGGCTAAGAAGATCGAAGGTGTTTTAAATGCTGCTATAGTCATGGGCACTAAGTTAAATAAGGAGATTCTTGAACGTGAAGGATTACTAACGGATGAAGGTAGGGAGGCTACGGATAATGATATGATAATAGCTATTAAGGTTAAGGACGAGTCGCTCTTACCTAATATCGTTGAAAGAATTGAGAGAATGTTAACGGCACCAGGTGTTGCTGAGGAAAGGTTCTTTTACAGTATTGACTCAGCTATAGAGTATCTGAAAGAGGTTAATCTAGCCTTAGTCTCAGTTCCTGGGCAATATGCTAAGGAAGTTGTTAAGCCACTTTTAGAGAAGGGTATTCACGTACATCTGTTCAGTGATCACGTACCCTTAGAGGATGAAATAGAGCTAAAGAAGTTAGCGGCAAGTAAGGGATTACTGTTAATGGGTCCTGAGGCAGGTACTTCGATAATTAATGGTGTAGCTATAGCGTTTGCTAATGTAGTAAACAGAGGGCCGGTAGGCATCGTAGCAGCAGCTGGTACTGGACTTCAGGAGGTTTCAGTACTAATTAGTCGTGCAGGATCTGGTATAAGTCAGGGTATAGGTGTTGGTGGTAGGGATGTTAAATCAGCTGTAGGAGGTATAATGACCTTAATGGGGATTAAGGCCTTAGAAGCTGATCCAGAGACTAAGGTAATAACTATAGTTTCAAAACCCCCATCACCTGATGTTCAAGATAAAATCGTTAAGTACATAGCTGAAAACACTAAGAAGAAGTACGTTACGTGCTTTATAGGTGGTAGGGTATTTGAGGTACCTAAAGGTGCTAAAGGTAGGCTCATTCAAACGAGGACTCTTCACGCAGCAGCTTTAGAAGCTGTAAAACTTATCGATCAGAAATTATACGAGGAAGCTAAGAAGAAGATATTCCTAAGTCCTAAAGAAGTCCTTTCGATAGCTGATAGGATAATTTCCAATCTTGAGAAGGGGCAAAAGTACATCAGGGGCTTATTCACGGGTGGCACATTAACCTATGAGACGCTGGTTATATTTAAGGAGTTAATTGGAGACATATACTCAAATACACCACTAAATCCCAAATTCAAGCTTGAGGATCCATGGAAGAGTTATAAGCATAGTGTTGTTGACCTAGGTGAAGAGGAGTTCACCGCTGGTAGAGCACATCCCATGATAGATCCTACAATAAGGGTTCAGAGAATTATTGAGGAGGCTAAGGATCCTGAAGTAGCTATTATAATGCTGGACTTCGTACTAGGCTATGGATCACATCCTGACCCTGTAGGGGCGCATCTAAGTGCCATAAGGAAGGCTATGGAGATAGCTGAAAGTAATGGTAGGAGCCTTACATTCCTAGCACATGTATGTGGTACTGAAAAAGACCCGCAAAATGCCATAGAACAAGAGAGTAAACTTAAGTCTGCTGGAGTAATCGTCTTACCTACGAATGCCTTAATGGCCCTAACATCAGCCATAGTAGCGAAGGGAGGGATTAGCGAGGAGGAATTAAGTAGGTTCTATGAAACATACCTAGTAGGTTCTGAGGGTGGGTAGCATGGAGATTAAAAATGCGAACATAGATCCTGTACTTAAGCTCTTCAGAAGTAAGTTGAAGGTCGTAAATATAGGTCTAGAGCACTTCTATAGGGAGCTAAAGAGGCAGAATATTGATGTAGCCCATGTTGTATGGCAGCCAAGACCTAAGCTTGAAAAGGATCTTGAGGAAATACTTAGCAAAATAATGTAATTTTTAATAATCCTCACACTCTTCTCAGTCCTTAGGATAATTATAGATTAGATTATTAGGGGATTCCATTACAGTATAGGTTGTGTGAGAGTTATGGAGGTATTCACTACTGTACTACTGACCTATGTGTTATTAGCGATAATCGCTATCGTAGTTGCTGCAATAATAGATCTTATAAGGAGGGCTTTGAGGTGGCTTAAATGAGCTTATTATTAGCTACTCTAACTGATTACATCACTAAAATATTTGGATTAGTAGCGCTTAGTCCTGAGGAGGTCTTAGCTAGAGTTGTCATGGCGGTCATAGGTACGATACTCTTATACTTAGGTTACAGGAAGGTGTTAGAGCCATTAATCATGATACCCATGGGTATAGGTATGATAACAGCTAATCTAGCATTTATCATAGGTATAGGGAATCCCCACGTAAACATAGACTTTACAAACGTAAGTAATAACTACGTATACTGGCTTCAGCCTTTCTACTCATTCATGTTTAGTAATGGTCTTATAGCATGTTTAGTATTCTTAGGTATAGGTGTTATGACCGACATAACATTCCTCATGGCTAAACCCTATACAAGTCTCATATTAGCCATATTCGCTGAGTTAGGAACTATAATCACATTACCTATTGCCGTGCTCATGGGGTTTAACCTTAGACAAGCAGCTGCTATAGCTCTGATTGGAGGTGCTGACGGCCCTATAGTACTTTACTCATCACTTAAGCTCGCACCAGAACTCTTCGTACCAATAACTGTCGTAGGCTATCTCTACTTAAGCATGCTGTACATATTCCAAGAGAAGCTAGATGAGTTAACGATTCCTAAAAACCTACTTAAGACTTACATGGATATAAGGGAACTACCTAAGATCTCACCTAAGGAGAAGCTAGCATTCTCCGTTATAATAACAGCAATACTAAGCATACTATTCCCTCAAGCATCACCCCTAATAGTTTCATTCTTTGCTGGCGTCATAATCAAGGAAATAGGTATAAGCAGGTATATCAAACTACTTGATGAAGTCATACTTTCACTATCAACATTCCTTCTAGCATTTGTCTTAGGCACCTTAACGACGGTTGATGTAATATTTAAGGGTGATGTTCTTAAAATATTAATACTAGGCATATTAGCATTAACGTTATCAAGTATTGGAGGCTCTATTGGAGGTATTGTGATGTACTATGCAAGTAAAGGTAAGATAAACCCACTATTAGGTCCTGCCGCTGTTTCCTGTGTACCAACAACGGCTAAGATAAGTCAGAAAGTAGCTTCTAAGTATAATCCAAGAAACTACATACTTGCATTCGCTATGGGACCTAACATAGCTGGAGTAATAACTACAGCCATTATAGCATCTATATACATAGCACTATTTACTTAACCATTTTAACTATGTGAAAAACATTTTTTAACCTAACGAAACTTAATCTTGGTTGTTGGTATGGTTGAATCAGTTAGACCTGAAATTAAAAAGTTACTAGATATTAAATCCCAAGCCCTATTGGGCGGTGGTAAGGAGGCTATCGAGAAACAGCATGCTAAGGGTAAGTTAACAGCACGGGAGAGGATTGAGTTGCTTATTGATAAGAACTCGTTCCTTGAGTTTGACATGCTTGTCAGGCATAGAGCTACGGAATTCGGTATGGATAAGAGGTTCGCCTACGGTGATGGTGTTGTTACAGGTCTTGCAAAGGTAAACGGTAGGAATGTCGTTGTCATAGCGCAAGACTTCACCTTCATGGGTGGTTCACTAGGTGAAATGCATGCAGCTAAGATAGTTAAGGCAATGAACTACGCGTTAAGTACTGGTATACCAGTAATATTCCTTAATGATTCAGGAGGTGCTAGAATTCAAGAGGGGGTAGATTCCTTAAAGGGTTACGGAGATATATTCTATATGAACGTAATGGCGTCAGGAGTTATACCCCAGATAGCGGCAATTATGGGACCATGCGCAGGAGGCGCCGTATACTCTCCAGCCCTCATGGACTTCATAGTAATGGTTAAGAAAACCTCATTTATGTTCATAACGGGACCAAGAGTTGTTAAGGCTGCTATGGGTGAGGAAGTTACCGAGGAACAGCTAGGAGGACCTGAAGTACATGCAACAAAATCCGGTGTAGCTCACTTCGTGGCTGAAAATGATGAGGATGCTATAAACATAATTAAGAAATTACTAACATACTTACCCAGCAATAATGCTGAAGACCCTCCTATAGTAAGGACAGGTGATCCTCCAGAAAGGGAGGATCCTGAACTAGACGCTCTTGTTCCTGAAGATCCTAACAAGCCTTACGATATGAAGGAGATAATAACTAGGGTGCTAGATAAAGGTACCTTCTTTGAGGTTCATAAAGATTGGGCGAAGAACGCTATTGTAGGATTTGGTAGGTTAAATGGTAGAGCTGTTTGTGTGGTTGCTAACCAGCCAGCATTCCTGGCCGGTGCTCTAGACATAGATTCATCAGACAAGATAGCTGGATTCGTAAGATTCTGTGATGCATTTAACTTCCCAATAATAACGTTTGTTGACGTACCAGGCTTCCTACCCGGTACTAGACAAGAGCATGGAGGTGTCATAAGGCATGGAGCTAAGATACTTTACGCATATAGTGAAGCTACGGTGCCTAAGCTAACAGTCATTGTTAGGAAGGCCTATGGTGGTGCGTATATAGCTATGGGGTCTAGACATTTGGGGGCTGACTTCGTAGTTGCATGGCCAACAGCTGAAATAGCTGTTATGGGTCCTGAAGGAGCTGCTGAAATAATCTTTAGGAAAGAGTTAAGAGCTATAGCCGACCCTAATGAGAGAAAGAGAAGGCTTGAGGAACTGGTTAAGGAATATAGGGAAAGGGTTGCAGCACCTTACGTTGCTGCTGGTAGGGGCTATATTGACGATATAATAGAGCCTAGGCGAACTAGACCTGTACTCATTAAGGCTTTAGAGTACTTAACAACTAAGAGGGAGGTAAGGGTTTGGGTACCTCCTAAGAAGCATGGTCTCATACCTATGTAGTAGGTGCGTAGGCTATGATATTTAAGCGTAAAGGAAGAGAGGAAGTAGAGCCTGAACTCTTAGCTTCAGTAGTTGCTGCCATAGCTTACCATACTAAGAGAAGGAAGGAAGAGGCTAAAGTAGGGGTTGGTGAAGTTATTACTGAAGTTAAGGTTGGTGAGGAAAGATTTATCACCTCATCCTGGATTTCCATTTGGAGATATGAAATAGGAACTCATACCTATAGGAGGGGTGGTGTTAGGGGTTGGTGAGGTATAAAGTTAAGGTAGCTGGTAAAGAGTACGATGTAGAGATTAAGGAGGAGAGAGGGAATGTATTCATAGTTGAAGTTGCTGGTAAGGTATTAGAGGTCGAAGTTCCAAGTGAGGTTAGGGTTAGTGAAGTAAAACCCGAGGAAGTTAAGAAAAAACCAACCGTTGTAGCAGGTAAAGTAGTTACTGCACCTTCACCTGGTAAGGTAATTGAGATTAAAGTAAGACCTGGTGACGTAGTAAAGGAGACTGATGTAGTTGCTGTGTTAGAGTCTATGAAGATGAGTATAGAGGTGTACGCAGGATATTCAGGAAGAGTTAAGGAGATACTCGTTAAGCCAGGGGATTTCGTAGATTTAGGCCAACCTATCTTAACACTTGAGTAAGCATATCAATGCTCAATTTTAATTAAGGTGTTTTTATATGGCTAAACTTCCCTTCAACGTAAGACCCTTTATAATAGGTATGGTTCACGTAGGTCCATTACCCGGTACACCACTCTACAATGGGAGTTTCGAAGATATATTGGAACGTGCTATTAGGGATGCAAAGACCTTGGAAGAGGGTGGCGTTGATGGAATTATGGTTGAGAACTATTATGATAGGGTCTATAGTATAGGTAGGGCAGATCCTGCGGTAGCTGCTTCAATGGCTGTGATAGTTAGGGACGTGAGGAAGGAGGTCTCGATACCTGTTGGTGTTAATGTACTACGTGACTGCGTCTTAGAATCTCTCGCTATAGCATACGTTAATAAGGCATCATATATTAGGGTTAATGCTTTAGTTGAGGCGGTAATAGCTCCTGAAGGTATCTTAATGCCGTCATCGTTTAAGCTAAACAGGTATAGAGCTGTATTAAATGCGTGGGATATCGCTATTCTTGCCGATATTCATGTTAAGCATGGTATGCCATTAGTTCTTAGAGACATAGATATCTTAGCTAGAGAAGCTATTGAGAGAGGATTAGCGGATGCAATAATAGTAACAGGGAGAGCTACAGGAGAGGAAGTTGATATAGACACATTAGCTAAGGTTAAAAAAGTTATTAAGGAGATACCAGTAATAGTAGGTAGCGGTTTAAATGCTGATAATGCTAAAAAACTACTTAAATATGCGGATGGTGCTATAGTTGGTACGTACTTCAAAAGAGGTAATGTAGTTAATTTAGAGAGAGTAAGGAAATTGATGTCCTTAGTTAGAGAGTTGAGAGTTACTTAGACCTTCTTCCCCTTATCCTTTCTAGTATCTCCTTAGCCTTATCGTATCTTATAACACCCTCCTTAAGCATTTCATTTACAACTATATCTACTTCATCACCTACGGCACCAACACTTATTGCTATCTGTCTGGCATGTAGCTTCATATGACCTCTCTGTATTCCTTCTGAGGCTAGAGCTCTAAGAGCTGCAAGATTTTGAGCTAATCCAACAGCACCCATGACTTCAGCAAGCTCCTTAGCAGTCTTAACCCCTAATATCTTCAATGAAACTCTAGCTATTGGATTAGTCCTTGTAGCACCGCCCACAATGCCAACGGCAATAGGCATTTCAAGGTAGCCTATAAGATCGCCGTTCTCATCTAGTTCCCACCTACTTAAGGGCTCATACCTACCCCTCCTAGCAGCGTACGCATGAGCACCTGCTTCCAATGCTCTAGTATCCTGACCTGTAGCTAAGGCTACTGCTATGATCCCATTCATTATGCCTTTATTATGAGTTGCTGCTCTATATGGATCAGCTGCCGCAAATGCCCAAGCATATACTATACCTTCAGCTACATCCTTACCGCCAACAGCCTCCTTAGGTACTTTTGTCCATACCCTAACTATCCTTCTATCAGCTAGGTTAGAGACTATTCTAAGATACACCTTACCTCCAGTCCACTTCTCTATATAGGGTGCTACCTTCTCTGCCATAGTATTAACCGCATTAGCCCCCATGGCATCTTTAACATTAACTATTAGGTGGGTTATCACCATAGGGCCTAGAGGCGATTCTATAACCCTAACTTCTACATCCTTAACACCACCACCTAACTTTACTAGTATTGGGTCAACACTATTAGCTATGTCAATGATTTCTTCCTTCTTTTCAAGGATCTTGTAGACTGCTACGTAAGGATTAGTAACCTTAGTTAACTGTACTTGTGCTATCATGAGCTGCTCACTTGCCATAGCATGAAGCCCACCACCTTCCCTACACATTCTAGCACCATTTGATGCGGCAGCAACTACTGATGGCTCTTCTATTGCCATGGGGATTAAGTAATCCTTACCATTGATGAGAAAGTTTGTTGCAATACCTAGAGGTAGCTCTAAAGTTCCAATAACGTTCTCAATCATTCTTTCAGCTATTTCAATACTTAAGGATCCCGTCTTAGTAAGTATCTCTACGTCTTCATCACTTAAGCCTGCAAACTCCTTAACTACCTTAACCCTTTCACTAAAGGATAGTTTATGAAATCCGGGTAACCTAGAGGTAGGACTCACAACACCACCGCTTACGATTTAGTAGAACCTATATTATGGATTATCCTGTAGTACTTACTTCTTCTCAGGAACTTCTTATAGTCATCTATAGATACGGTTGCTTCGGGGCTTACACTTCTTAACTCAGCTAACTTTACTGATGAAATCCCTATGACGTTAAACCAATAGAGTATATTGTAAAGGTAGCCCTTCTCACTATCAAGTATCAGGTTTAAGACTTTATGGCCATACCTCTCCATGTGATTAACAACGTAATTCATTAATTCATCACTTAAATCGTTGAATACCAAGATCTTTGCAAATCCGTACTTAGTCTCCCAACCAACTATATCGTTGTGTCCCCATTCAGGTACAATCTCTACCTTAGATATTAGCTTAGAGTTTTCATTAAATTCGTTCTTAGCCCTCAATGCTAAGGGGTAGTATTTAGTATTGGTGATTATAACTGGAAGTAAGGAATCACCTATGAAGTTTACTATGATATCTGAATCCCTTTCAATATTATCTTTTTTCTTAAGTGACTCAAATTCATGAACTAAATCACTTAAACTTGTTATATTATAGACATCTAGGAT
>CAZUAD010000044.1:7715-11290 GCA_964618155.1 uncultured Desulfurococcaceae archaeon | reverse complement strand
CTCTCAATTAATACAGCATTTATAACTCCATCTTGGCCGGGCCTAGACGTAACCTTAGCAAGCCCTAACTCAGTCTCTATTACAGTTCCCTTTGTAATTATACCTAACCTAGCATGTTCTCTATTATCAGGGGTTTCAACAATTCTTAAAATCTTAACCTTCCTAGTTTCATTCGTTTCAGGATTCACTATATTGGCATATTGTGCTTCCTTAACCCTAACCTTAATATTACCACCTCTAACTCTTTGAATAACCCTTCTCTCCTTATCGGACAGCTTCGTATGTGTTGGAAACCTTCCTAATTCATACTTTCTCTTCTTCCTATGCGGTCTCTTCCTCCCACCAGTTATCTTCCTCAAATCATTACCCTGGTACACACTCACTATGAACCCCCAAGCACCTTACTGTAAATGCTTAAAAGCTTTTTACTTTAATTAATGAGTAACTCCATAGAACAGACATGAGGAGAGTAGGACTAACAAGTAGAGTAATACTATGGTCATTTAAGAGATTTGGGAGGATCATAAACTTCATACTTAAACCTGTCTACAAGCTATATGAGTTAATACTATGGTCCCAAATATGTTGCGGCCCAATGCCTAGACATGTAGCAATAATACCTGATGGTAATAGAAGATGGGCTAGACTCTACGGCTACGACTCTAAATTTGGTCATAGTATAGGTTATGAGAAGCTTAAGGAGGTCCTAGAATGGTTATGGGAATTAGGAATTAAGGTAGTAACAATCTATGCAATGTCCTATGAAAACTGCTTAAAAAGACCTAAGGAGGAGAAGGAGCACCTATTAGAACTCTTAAGTAGGGGAATTGATGAGTTCATACACAAAGGTGAGGTTGATAGGAGGAAGATTAGAGTTAAGTTCTTTGGTAGACTAGATATGATACCTAAAAACTTAATAGATAAGATGAAGTACCTAGAGGACTATAGCTCGAAATATAATGAGAGATTCTTGAACATTGCAGTATGTTATGGAGGTAGGCAAGAAATAATCGATGCAGTAAGGAGTATAATTAAAGATATTGAGGATGGTAAGATTAAGGCTGAGAGTGTTAGTGAAGATACATTTAGGAAGTACTTAGGTATATCCCACCTCACGAATAATGGTCTAGAGGAACCAGATCTAGTCATAAGAACTTCTGGCGAATTAAGGATAAGCAACTTTTTACTATGGCAGATAGCCTACAGCGAGCTTTACTTCTGCGATGTTTACTGGCCTGAGTTTAGGAAGATAGATTTATGGAGAGCTATAAGATCTTATCAAAAGCGTGAAAGAAGATTTGGAAGATAGTTACTCAGTCTCACCATAAAGTACCTTTAGATCTTCAAGCGTTAATCGCTCACCCTTTTCAAGCTTACTTAACGCCTTCCTCCTCTTTCTCTCCATAATAGCTTTCTCCATAGCCTTTCTCCTCATTAGCCTGATATTCTTTAAACGCTCTTGCAACTCTGCATACCTATCTGATAGTTTCTTAAGCTCCTCACTCAAACTTACTAACTTATTAACATTCTCTTGAATGTTCTTTCTTAAACTCCCCTCCTCATTCCTTAACTTACCTATCTCATCCTTTACCAGACCTATACCCTCTCTAACGTTGTTTATCCTTTCATTAAGTTTTAATATCTTGTTACTTAAATCATTAAGCCTTATTATTAGGCTTTTCAACTCAGCTCTCAGCTCCTTATACTCCTCCCTTAACTTAATGTTCTCTAATGCCTTCTCAAGGATTGCTTCTAATTTCATAATCTCCTTAACAAGTCTATTTTCTTCTTCTAACGGTAATGACTCTGTTATTATCCTCCATTCAAGCTGTTCTATTCTACTCCGTAACTTCTGAATGGATATCTTACTAACCTTATTGGATGAGTTAAGAACCTCACGTGTAGCTGAAATTCTACTCCTAAGCTCTCTTATCCTTCTTATTATATCTTTACGTTCATTAATTAATAAAGACCTCTCTTCCTTAAGATTATTTAAAGTTTCTCTAAGTTTATTTAGTTCATCTTTTAATCCTCTTAACCTACCTAAAATCTCACCTCTCTTCTTCTTCAAGTCCCTAATTTCAGATATAACCCTAGTTCTTTCCTCTTTTAATTCCTTAATCTTCTCTCTTAAAGTACTTAATTCCCTAATTATTAAATCCTCATTAGACTCTTCACTAACTCCCTCCTTCATTTCCAACCTCCTAACATCTTACGTAGTACTTAAAAAACTATCTAATTAGTATTCTAGCATCAGCTACTTTAGCGCCCTTTCCTTTCTCGAATGACATTATGGGGTTTAAATCGACATCAGTTATTTCCTTTACCTCCTCCATAAGCTTGGATAACTTAATTATGATGTCTACTAGTGCATCCTTATCTCTTGGTGGCATACCCCTATAGCCGTCTAGTATTTTGGATGCCTTAATCTCCTCAATCATACTTATAGCGTCGTACCTAGTAACTGGTGCTATTCTGAAGCTTACGTCTTTTAGTATTTCTACGAATATTCCTCCTAAACCAAACATAACAACAGGACCAAAAGTAGGATCACGAGTACCACCGACGATGACTTCAAGAGCTGATGGAACCATTTCTTGAATAAGTATCCCAGCTACTCTAGCATTAGGTGCTTTAAGCCTTACATTTTCCATTATCTCGTTAAATGACTTTAGAACAGCAACCTCATCTGATATTCCTACCTTTACGCCCCCAACATCGCTCTTATGGACTATGTCTGGACTAACTATCTTCATTACTATGGGGAATCCTACACGCTTAGCTATCGTAAGTGCTTCATCTACGTTCGTCGCTAAACCTGCCTTAGGTACGGGTATCTCATAGAGCCTTAAAACCTCGTAGGCCTCGTGTTCAAGTAACTTCTTTCTACCATCCTTCCTTGCTATCTCAATTATCTCCTTAACTCTATCTACCCTACCCATAAAGCCCCCCAGTAGTTCTTAAAAGTACTCATTTTAAATTATAGCCTACCACTAGGTTCTTCAGTTAAGTAGTCCTCACCACCTGCTACAGCTCGCTGTATTTCACCGTAAAGGTCATCCATGCCTATACCCTCCTGAGCTGATATAGGTATGACATTTGAGTACACCTGCTTAACTGACTCACAAATGTTTATAGCAACTTCAGGACTTAGTAGGGTCTGAATACCGCTAACGTCATAGCAACTATAATCCTCACTTAACAATTTAACTAGGAAGACCCTCTCGCTCACGTAATCCTCAAATTTAGGTAATTCCTCTTTGCTCAATACTAGATCTATCTTATTAACCGCTAGTATTTGAGGAAGCTGTATCCTATACAGTGTTGAAAGCGATAGAAGGAGTAATGAGAGGGCTGACGAAGGTACTGAAGCTAGACGTGCATCGAAAAGGAATATTGCTACGGCTTTTACACCTCTTACCAACTCTTTAATTATTTGAGGACCTAATCTCCTAAAGGCAACTATTTCAAGCTGTCCCGGAAGGTCTATTATGGCATAATTAGCCCTAGTTTCATCAATCTCCTCGCGTATCTCAGCTACATAATTGATTAGCATATCAACACTAGCTATTAAT